>NZ_JACJOR010000243.1:0-14943 GCF_014695615.1 Leptolyngbya sp. FACHB-711 | reverse complement strand
CATCCGGAAAATGCTCCTGAATCAACTGTTGCAGGTATGCCTCTTCGCTAGGGCTTAATGTCCTTCCTTGCCCCAGTTTGTTGCCTCGCGGGTACTGCTCTAGAGCAGCTTCTCCTTCCTGCTGATATTGGTACCACCAGTCGGAGACCGTATTGCGATGCACTCCCAAATACTCTGCTATGTCGACGATGCGTTTCCCCTCCTGTTGCAGCCGGATTGCCTGCTGTCGCAAGTAGTTTTGAGTCGCTGGATTGAGCCTTCGAGCATCCGATTTGTTCATGCCTTTATCCTAGCAATTACCCTTCTCTGCCTCCTCCTCTCACCTTGCCGGGTTAATAATTATCTAAAAGCCTTATTGAGGGAGTTTTTACATGGCTGTGTCTGGCGATCGACACTCAGAGAACTAGAACAAGGATTATGAGGAGGAAGTTATCCAGCCGCTTTGGGAGGTTAGTAACCCTGGCGCAAGCGGTTCACCTAGTTATGGAGCGGATGAGCAGCAATAACGCTCCCGCTCATGACAATTCCCTTCATAATGAACCGTGGCTAGCGATGCTCAATTTTAGGATGAATATTGGTTGAAAACTTCAGCATTGCCTTGTGGGTCAAAGGAGTACACGGTGAATGGTTCCTGAGCCTCCCCATCTTCCATACCCGGTGAGCCGATCGGCATTCCAGGTACAGCCAGACCAACGGCATCGGATTTTTCAGAGAGAAAGCGTTTAATGTCGTCTGCGGGAACATGTCCTTCAATCACAGCCCCGTTGATGATAGCGGTATGACACGATTGCAACTCGCTAGGCACGCTGTGTTTTTGTTTGACAACGCCCATATCGGGCTGTTGCACTTCAGATACCTGGAACCCATTGGAGCGTAAATGCTCCATCCATGCTTCACAGCAGCCACAATTGGGGTCACGGTATACTGTGGCTTTTATTGCCATCGGAGAAGGAGCCTGGACTGAATTTTGGACATTTGTAATTGCTTTAGAACTTTGGGAAATGGAGTGAGCCGCATTGTCTGCACTTGCCATCGGTTGGCTAAGGAACACGATCGCTCCAACGGTAATGATCAAAATTTTAACTACAGCAAAAACTACAGTAACAGAACGGTATAACTTGTGTTTTGATGGCATTTTCAACCTCATGAGTCAATTTGAAAGAATCTGTTCTAGAAAGGGGATGTCGCAAAAACTAGTCCATAGTGAGGTCGGTAAACTCAAACGTGCCTGATTCCTCCGCTCGATCGAATCCCAATTCTTCTGCTCATCCCTCATTCGATTGTTCGATCCGATCGGGTGATTCTGTCCTGCCTCCATCGGTTATTTCTGCTTGTGCTCTGACTCCCATGGGAGAGGAGGAAACCCCGTTTCTTTGAAAACCTGTCCGAACCGTCCCTTCTGCCAATTCCGTTTCACCTGCTCAATCCGTTCCAGATAACCAACTGTACACATACTACAACCAGTGTAAGCAGTAGCGCGGGGAAACACTGAACCCTAGGAACGGGCGAGGCTCTTCCACTGACTATGCCGACAGTCGATCGCTATGCTATCAGTTGTTTTGGCAATTTCCACGCTGAACCATTTAGAAGACAATCAACTCCTATTAAGCTTTAACCCGCCTACGCTCAATCATGAACATTGCCGTGATAGCACTGGCGATTGCTAACCCGGTTGCAATGCCCATCACCATCCGAAATCCGTCCACAAAGGATTCAGCAATCGCACTCCTCAATGCAGCCTCCACGCCGTTATCTAATCCAGGCGGAAGGGTCGCCGCCGCTAGATTAATGCGTTGAGCATTCAGGAATTGTAGGGCAGTCGGAGATAGGGGTAGAGCTGCAATCCGCCCATTCAGACTCTCGTTAAATCGGTTAAGCATAACGATACCGAAGAGGGCGATCGCAAGCAGACTGGCAATGCGAGAAACGGCATTGTTCACACCGGACGCAGCTCCCACAAATCGCTCACTCACGGCATTCATCACTGCTGTGGTTAACGGAGCCACACAAATTGCCATTCCTAGCCCTAGCACTACCACAGCCGGAAAGAAGGTAGTCCAGTAGCTGTCGCCAATTCCCGGAAGCGTCATTAAACCAAATCCTATTGCTGCGATTGTAGGACCCATCATCAAAGGCAGGCGGGCACCGTAGCGGTTCACCAATCCCCCTGACCAGCGTGAGAGAAAAAACATAATGAGCGGGAACGGAACTAGGGCAGCACCGGCAGCTGTCGCGGAATAGCCTTGTACCTGAATCAAATTAAAGGGCAGGAAGAACAACGCACCTCCCAAAGCCGCATAGAGCAACAGCGTTAGCAAATTGGCACCGCTGAAGGTCCGAGAGCGAAACAGACTCAGCGGCAGCATGGGGGAGATTAGGCGCGATTCCAGCCACAAAAATCCGCCTAAAATCAAAATGCCGCTGGCGATCGCTCCAATCACAATGGCATCAAACCCCAACTTGGGAAACTCCAGCAACCCGTACACCACAACACCCAAACCCGTCATCGCCAGCCCTGCTCCCAACCAATCGAGCTTAGCGGCTTGAGGATCACGGCTTTCGGGGACACACCAGCGGCTGATCACAATCACAATCGCGGCCAGGGGCAGGTTAATCAGAAATACCCATCGCCAGGAAAAGGTTTCAATTAGCCACCCCCCAAGCACTGGACCCGCAGCAGAAGTGATTGCCGTAAACCCAGACCAAAAGCCGATTGCCGTGCCGCGCTGCTCGTTTGGAAAAGAAGCTCCGATAATCGCGAGGCTGCCCGGAATCAGCAAGGCCGCGCCGATACCCTGGATACCCCGTGCTAGGATGAGTTGTCCAACTGTGGAGGATAAGCCACACCACAGCGAAGCAATCGCAAATAGTGCTACTCCCCACATAAACACTCGTCGCCGTCCCAGATGATCCCCCAGTGATCCGCCCACCAGAATCAAGGCTGCAACAAATAAGGCATAGGATTCTACGACCCATTGCACATCAGAAACAGTTGCATTCAACTGGGTTTGTAGTGTCGGCAGGGCAACGTTGACGACAGTGCTGTCGATAAATGCCATACTAGAACCAAGAATCGTGGCAACCAGTATCCAAATTCGGTGGCTGCGCTGACAGGGAGTAGAGCAAGGTTGGGAACGAATTACACCCTCATCGCAGGGTGGTTTAATCGGGTTTGACATGGTATGGATGGGTTGGAAATCGATCACCCGCACATCAAAGTGGGTTCCTCCAAGATACGCAAGATCCGCTGAAATAACACGGCAGCCGTTTCCGCTTGATTGCACTCCATCGTCGGCTTCATAATTTATTTACTGCACGATAAAACCGCCCAGAATGGGGAATTCTGTGTTTCAACCCCTGAAAGGGTTTAGTAGTGATCATCGCTTACTAGCGGCTATCACTATGTCCGGGCACGTTATGTTTCAATGGTTACGCAGAGAAAAAGGAGCCATCACAACTCTCAGATGGGTTTAGACCCCAGTTTGAGGGAGTTAGCGATTGGTTCAATCACACCGTTAACGCGATCGCCCATGCCCTGCTCGGAAACTCAGATCCATTCATCTGGCAGAAGACCGATCGCAATGGCAATACCTAGTGGATTATTGATGATCCACTCACCGGAACTCGCTTCCACGCTGTGTCTGAAGAAGAAGTTCGTGCCTGGATTGAACAGCGTTATTATGCTCAACCCAAGTCCTCTGGAAATAATTCGAGCGATTTCAATCCACCTCTAATTGAACGGTGGTGAAATATGCAATCATCTGAACTTCCAACATCTTCTCAAAACGATTTACAACCATTGCCAAAGGATTCACGAAAGCGAGCGCCCCTCGGGTTACTCCTCATTGTGTTCCTACTGGGTGGCGGTGGAATTGCTTGGTGGCGTGTGCTGCCTCCAAATGATCAAGCCACTGCAACGGCTCAACAAGCACCGATGCCTGTTAAAACCATTGCATTACAGGCAGAAACGATTGAGGAGCGGTCAGAATTTGTGGCAAATTTACAATCCCGCCGTTCTGTAACATTGCGTCCCCGCACTCAAGGTCAAATTACCCAAATTCTAGTAAGTCCTGGACAACGGGTAGCATCTGGAACAGCGTTAATTCAGATTGACCCCTCTGAGCAGCAAGCGGTTGTTAACAGTGCCTATGCGAGTGTGGCTTCGGCTCAGGCGAACGTTGATAACGCGAATGCGGTACTGCGATCGCTACAAGCTGAGCGATTGTCCAAAGTAGCAGAGATGCAACTGAGCCAAGTTGAGCACGATCGATACGTTGCTCTTGCCACCGAAGGAGCTGTTTCTCAGCAAACGCGAGATCAGTATGCCAGCCAGTTAGAAGTTACCAAGGCAAGTTTGCGAGCAATTGATGAACAGATTCAAGCACAGCGAGCGGCTGTAGCCCGGGCTGAGAAGGCAGTTCAAGAAGCACAGGCACGCATTCAAGCACAGCAGGTGCAGCTGCAATACTTCCAAATTACAGCTCCGTTTGCTGGAGTGGTGGGCGATATTCCAGTCAAAGTCGGTGACTTTGTGGATACCTCCACATCACTTTTAAGCGTTGCAGAGAATGACCAGCTTGAAGTGAATTTCTCAATTCCGGCTGAACAGGCATCGCGCCTTCAAATTGGTAGTTCTGTAGATATTACGAATGGGCAAGGACAACATCTCGGCACCAGTAAAATCTTTTTCATTGCGCCTAATACGGCTGGCACAACACAATCCGTTTTAGTAAAAGCCTTGCTGAACAACGCAAATGGACAACTGCGAACGGATCAATTTGTCAGAGCTAACGTGAGTTGGAACCAACAACAAGGTGTACAAATTCCAACAACGGCTGTGACGCGCTTAGGTGGAGAAACCTTTGTATTTGTCGCGGAATCCTCTAAAACTGGATTGGTCGCTCGACAACGGTTAGTTGAACTGGGCAGCATTGATGGAAACAAATATCATGTCCTGAACGGATTAAAGCCAGGAGAGAAGGTCATTGTCTCCAATCTATTTGCATTGAGAGAAGGAACCCCGATCGCGCCACAGTAGGGCAAAACTTCTACAGCAAAATCCCTCCAAGATTCAACACTTATCTTCCTTACGCTTCGTCTCACGCAGGATCTAACCCACTTCATTCCCTGGGTATTCGATATGTTTGTCAATTTTTTCATCAAGAAACCCGTCTTTGCGATCGTATGCGCGCTCGTTATTCTCATCGTTGGGCTGATTAGCATTCCAACCTTGCCCATTGAGCAGTACCCCGACATCAGCCCACCCCAAATTACAGTGACCGCAAATTATGTGGGTGCCAGTGCTCAAGTCGTTGAAGATACTGTGACAACTGTATTGGAGCGACAGATTAACGGGGTAGAAGGGATGCGCTACATCAGTTCCACCAGCAGCAACGATGGCACCAGTAGAGTTATCATCACGTTTCAGCAAGGGTATGACCTGAGTGTAGCGGACTCTGATGTGCAAAATCGGGTACTGCAAGCTGAACCCCAGTTACCTGAGGTGGTGCGACAAACCGGGGTGATGGTCTCCAAGCAATCGAGTGCGATCGTTCTGGCAATGGCACTTTACAGCGAAGATGACCGCTACGACGACACCTTCATCAGCAATTATGCCGACCTGTATGTGCTGGATCCACTGCGGCGAATTCCCGGTGTTGGCAATGTGGTTGCGTTTGGCGATCGCCGTTATGCCATGCGAATTTGGTTAGATCCGCAACAGCTAGCCAGCCGCAGCCTGACCGCTCAAGATGTGATCACTGCCCTGAATCAGCAAAATTTGCAATTGGGGATTGGTAGTATTGGACAACCCCCCGCCCCCGATGGACAACTGTATCAAATCGACTTGCAAACAGACGGTCGCCTAAAAGAAGCAGGTGAGTTTGAAAATTTGATCCTCAAAGCGAATCCCGATGGCACAACCGTCAAGCTTAAAGACGTAGGACGGGCTGAATTAGGAGCTGAGAGCTACAGCACGTTCGCCAGCTATAAAGGACACGTTGCCGTCGGCTACCAAATTCTGCAAATTCCGGGCAGCAATGCTTTAGAGATTGCCAAAGCCGTCAAAGCGGAGATGCAACAACTGTCACAAAACTTTCCACCCGGATTGAGCTATGACATTCCCTATGATTCCTCTCTGTTTGTGGAGGCATCTTTCCGAGAAGTAATCATCACGCTACTTCAATCCGTTGGGTTGGTTGTACTGGTCATCTTTCTGTTCCTACAAGATTGGCGCACGACCATTATTCCGGCGGTTACAATTCCCGTGTCGTTAATTGGTACATTTGCCTTTGTCAAACTGTTTGATTTCTCCCTCAATAGCCTCACATTGTTTGGTCTAACTCTGGCAACGGGCATGGTAGTGGATGATGCGATCGTGGTGGCAGAAGATGTGACTCGATTAATTCAAGAGAAGGGATTAAGTCCGATTCGAGCCACGGCGGAAGCGATGCGTGAGTTATTTAGCTCTGTGATTGCCAGTGGAATTGTGCTAATGGCAGTTTTCATTCCGGTAAGCTTCTTACCCGGAACGGCTGGACAACTGTACAAGCAGTTTGCCCTGACCATTACCTTCTCGATCGCCATCTCAACCTTCAATGCCTTGACCCTAACGCCAGCCCTATCTGCTCTCCTACTACGGGAACAGGCACGACCCCGTGGAGTTTTGGGGTGGTTGGCAAAGCGAATCAATGGATTTCTGAATTGGCTACGGCATAGATATCAGCGATCGCTTCAGGTTCTCACCCGCTTCAAGCAAGTCGTGATGATCTTGTTTATCGCCTCACTGGTGCTGACGGTAGGGCTATATTTGCGAGTTCCCCAAGCCTTTTTGCCGCAGGAAGACCAGGGGTACTTTATTAACCTAATTCAGGCATCCGATGGTGCTTCCCTCAACTACACCCGACAGATTGTGACGCAAGCAGAGCAAATCTTACTCCAACAGCCGGAGATTCAAGGTACGTTTGCAATGGGCGGGGTTGGCTTTAGTGGTAATACGCCCAACCGAGGATTAATGTTTGCCCCTCTAAAGCCTTGGGATGAGCGTCAAGAGCCAGAACAGTCTGTCTCTGCTATCTTGAGTCGGGTGCAGGCACCTTTGATGGGAATTCCTGAAGCTCCAGTCCTAGCGGTCAATCCTCCCACAATTCCCAGTCTCGGCAGCACTGGAGGGTTTGTCTTTCAGTTGCAGGATCGGGGCGATCGTAGCACTAGTGACATCAGCGCTCTAGATCAAATCAAAATGGAATTACTGACTCGCGCTAACCAAACCCCTGGATTGCAAGGAGTCTTTAGCACCTACACCGCCAATGCTCCACAGTTACGAATTGAGGTTGATCGCAATAAAGCAGAAGCCCTCCAGGTGTCTGTTGAGGAAATTTACAACACCCTGCAAACTTACATTGGCTCCCGGTATGTCAACGACTTTAACGCCTTTGGTCGCACCTATCGAGTGTATGTCCAGGCAGATGAGCAGTTTCGGTCTAATCCAGATGATATTGGTCAGTTGTATGTGCGATCGCATCAGGGAGAGATGATTCCTCTCAGTAATTTGGTGACTATCACTCCCACAACAGGTCCTCAAACCATTAACCACTACAACCTGCATCGTGCCATTGAAATCAATGGGGCTGCTGCTCCGGGTTATAGCTCTGGGCAAGCGATTCAGATCATGGAAAAACTTGCGGCTGAAGTCATTCCCGCTAACATGGACTTTGAATGGTCTGGGATTTCCTTAGAAGAATTGGAATCAGGTGGGCAAGCCCCGTTAATCTTTGGCTTGGGTGTGTTCTTCGTATTTCTCGTTTTAGCAGCCCAATACAATAACTTTGTTGATCCGCTGATCATTATGTTGTCTGTACCCCTGGCGGTCTTAGGCGCATTATCAGCACAGTGGATGCGGGGATTGTATAACGACATCTATTGCCAGGTAGGGCTGTTGATGTTAGTTGGACTAGCCAGCAAAAACTCGATTCTCATGGTGGAATTTGCCAATCAGCTACGATCGCAAGGATTACCCCTGACAAAAGCCATCATTGAAGCGTCTCAAGATCGCCTGCGCCCCATTTTGATGACCGCGATCGCCGCTTTACTGGGAGCTTATCCAATGTTGTTTCCTACTGGAGCAGGTTCTGCTAGTCGTCAGTCATTGGGAACCGCAGTCTTTGGTGGTACGTTCGTCACCACGTTTCTCAGTCTCTTTGTTGTTCCTGTTCTCTACATTGTGATCGGCAAAATTCGAGAGCGAATGATACGACCAAAAACCATTCAACCCGTTGATGAGTGGGTGTAGTCAAATTAGGCAAAAATTTTCGATTGAGGGCTTGACTCTCTAGCTAACTAGAGACTCTAGGATTACAACAAGGGTTAAAAAGTTAGCTGCTCAAGAAAGCTACTTAACTCCAAGCTTTTTCAATACACCTTAATACCCACCTTGTTGAATCTATTTCAGATGTAGAAATGAATCGGTTTATTACTGCGATCGCCATAGTCAGCACATTATCCATTGCTCAAGGTTGCACACAACTTGCTCAAGTTAAGGAGGAACCTACTATGACAACCACAACTCGTCCAAACGCAGCTCATGCAGAAGAAACGAATCACAATCATCCCACGACTCATACCACAAACCATACTGAACATGGGAATAGCCATGCTAATGCTTCTACAACAACCCAAGCAAAACTCACAACAACTGGTGTAATTACCCCGAATACTCCCACCATCCTTCAGATTGATGTACAGGATGAGAACGGAAAAGCGACCGCCCAGTTCGATCAATTCCAAGAGCAGGTTATGCACCTAATTGCTGTCAGCGATGATTTGCAAGTCTTCCAACATCTTCATCCTGTGTACAAAGGCAATGGACGATTTGAAGTTGAAGTACAGTTTCCTCAGTCCGGCAATTACACGCTGTTCAGCGACTATCAACCGACAGGACAACCTGAGCAAGTTTCTGTGCTGAAAACCCAAGTTGCTGGAAATACTGCTCCTGTGGCTCAGTCCGATTGGAGCCGTACCAAAACCTTTAATGAAACTATTGTTGGTTTTGCTCCAAACCAAGCAACGATCCGAGCAGGGCAAGAGGTTGTTTTGCGCTTTAACCTGCAAGATGCAGCCAGTTATCAACCCATTACTGATTTACAGCCTTACTTGGGTGAAAAAGGGCATTTGGTCATCTTGCGTCAATCTCCTACCTTAACGCGAGAAAGCTATATCCATGCTCACGCTGTGCAGAATACCCCCGCAAACCAAATTCACTTTGCAACACGCTTTCCACAGCGCGGAAGGTACAAATTGTGGGGACAGTTCAATCGCAACGGTGAAATTATTACGGCTGATTTTTGGGTAGAGGTCGTTGAGTAGTATCATATCTCCGCTTCTGGCTGCATGATTGGGATTATGCTGATCAGACTCACGGCTCCATCGTCCATCACCAACATCCTGTATTGCCTTCTCCTTAACCGAGGGAAGGCAACGTTAGCGAGTAAGTAGCTAGGCAGATTTAAGCGTAAGACGCTCCAATGTCCACCCACCTTGTTGACTGCGATGCTCCATGCCTTCAATAATAGCATTCGCTAAGTCATACTCATTGTCGAAGTTTCTACCCGCAATTTCATGCGTTTTGAGTTGATGCCACTGTGTCTCAATCAAATTCATTTCTGAACTGTAGGGTGGCGAAAAAATAAATATAACCCTTGGGTTTGCCATTGTTGCCAGTGTTCACGGGCAAGGTAACTGGTATGGGCAGAGCCATTATCCTGAACAATGACGGTAATGCGTCCTGTTTGCTGCAAGGTCTGTTCGCACTTGAGGGCAATCTGCTGCATCACTTTGACATACCGTTCTTTGGTAAAACTGCCTTGTCCCAAAGCATAGTCAAACGACTCCTCCACCTGCCATATGCCGAGAATGCTGATGCGATCTCCGTAGGTCTTCACCTGCTCAATCCGTTTTTGTGTCCCAATGCGAGCATAGCTATAACTCACAGGACTCTCTAAACAACATCCCGATTCATCCAGGTATTTGAGATCCAGGTGCCCTTCCTGTGCCGCTAGTTGCAACGTAGCTAGGTCCGCTTGCTTCAGAGCTTTTGCCTCAGGGTCTTGCCGACCTCGTTGGCACTGTCTTGTCCGTTTCCACACAAACCCCTTTTTTTGAGCACTCGACGAATTCGCTCAGCACTCAGCTCTAGTTGCCGCTCTTGCTTCAGTTTCAAGGCGAGTTGCAGACTGTTGTATGTCCTCGGCTCCTGCTCCAGGCATTGTTCCAGATAGAGCAAATCAGCCTCTTGCCATTTGGGTTTAGCTCCCCGTCCAGGCGCGTCCCACAGTCCCCCTAAGCCATCTTGTTGCCACCGGCGCAGCGTTTGGCGCACCGTGTTCTCCTGATACTCGAAGATCTCGGCAATGGAAGGAACGGTCCAGCCCTGGGCATTCAATCGTAGCATGTGTGCCCGATCACGAGTCCGTTGAGGAACTGTGGTCGCAACCCGCAATTCGCTCAACGCTCGATCTTCTTCTGCACTCAATTGAACATGTACGGGGGCAGGCATAACTGACAAAATTCTAGAGGGGGTGCTCCCTTCTATCTTACGTTTAATTTCGACTGCCTACTTACGCTAACATTTCATCCTGGTTTGATTTTTTTGTCTTATAGTGCTGATGGAGATGAGCCAATCTTTCTTAGGAGCCAGATATGCAGTTGAAATTAGGTATCAGCATTGCAGCCGTTGGCGCACTCAGCATTGCGGCATTGGCTAGTTTGAACGTATCTAACTTATCCCATGCACAATCGCCCTACGTAACACAGATAGGTAGCTCTATTCGAGGCTTGAGTACGCAGGAAATTAATGATCTGTTAAATGGACGAGGAGCAGGCTATGCTCGTACTGCTGAATTGAACAGCTATCCAGGTCCTAGACACGTCTTAGATTTGAGACAAGAACTAGTCTTGTCTTCAGAACAAGAGCAGCAGATCGAAGCCACATTTAGGCAGATGAATACAGAAGCGAAACAAGTCGGGCAGAACATTGTTGAACTTGAACGGAAATTCAGTAATGCTTTTGCTCAAAGAACGATTTCAGAGTCCGAAATTGAAGAGCAAACTCAGGAGTTAGCAATGCTGTATGGTCAATATCGAGTGATCCATCTGCAACCCCATTTGGAAGTTCAACGGTTACTTTCACCTGAGCAAATTGCCAAATATGACGAACTGCGAGGTTATAGTGATGCGTCGGTTCAACCTACTCCTAATTCTCCAGCACACCATCATTGAAGAGGCGATCGCTCTTCCTATCCCAACTTCACGCGCCGTAGCAGCATGGCATTAATAGCAACCACAACAGTGGAGACACTCATAAATAAAGCCCCAACAGCCGGAGAGAGCAAAATTCCTAAAGGATAAGCCACTCCTGCAGCAAGGGGAATCCCAATCACGTTGTAACCTGTTGCCCAGAACAGATTTTGAATCATCTTGCTGTAGGTTGCTTTCGCGAGTTTCAAGGCATAAGTGGCATCTAATGGGTTACTCTTCACGAGAACCAAATCCGCAGACTCGATCGCCACATTGGTTCCTGCCCCGATCGCAATTCCTAGATCAGATTCAAATAAGGCAGGAGCATCGTTAATGCCATCACCGACAAAAGCGGTCGGTTGTTCTGCCTTGAGTCGCCGGACTAGTGCAGCTTTGTCTTGGGGCAATACACGGGCATAGTAGCGATCGATTCCTAGCTGCTCGGCAACGGTCTTTGCCACTGCTTCCGCATCTCCGGTAATCATCACTACCTGTACATCCATCTCTTGCAGCCGTTGTACTGCAACACGGGCTTGCTCACGTACTTGATCTGCTAGTCCAAACAACGCCAGAACTTGGCGATCGTCAAGCAATACAATTGCGCTTTCTCCTTGTAATTCTGCCGTCTTTAGTCCTCCTCGAATTGGATTCGAGACAGTTAACTCCAATTCTTCTGCCCATTCGGGTCGTCCGACCCGGTAGCGTTTACCATTGACTGTTCCTTCAACGCCTTTACCTGCAACGGCCTTAAATTCACTTCCCTTGGGTAGCTCCAACTGACGGTTGTTGGCTTCCTGCACGATCGCTTGTGCTAGAGGATGTTCTGATAGTGATTCTAGAGCTGCTGCGATCGCTAACGCTTCTGTTTCTCCAATCCCTTCTGTGAAAATATGTTGTACGCCAAATCGCCCCTCTGTGAGCGTGCCCGTTTTGTCGAAGGCGATTGCTCGAATGTTACGTGCCCGCTCAAATGCCTCTCGTTTACGAACCAAAATGCCATGCTTGGCAGACATTGAAGTGGCGTTAACCAGCACCAGAGGAATCGCCAATCCTAACGCATGAGGACAGGTGATCACGAGAACGGTGACTGCACGGTTGATGGCAAACGTGAGGGCTGAACCGACTGCCAACCAAACGACAAACGTTAATGTACCAATCCCAATTGCAGCCAAGGTAAGCCAGTAGGCAAGCTGATCGGCTAACGCCTGGTATCGACTGCGAGAGGTTTGTGCTTCTTCTACCAAGCGCATAATTTGACTTAATGTGGTCTGCTCTCCAGTGCGGGTCACTCTTACAGTTAGTGCACCTTCACTGTTAACTGCTCCTGCAACCACCTCGTCACCAACCTGCTTGGTTACGGGACGTGATTCTCCTGTTAGGAAGGCTTCGTTGACGCTGGAGCCGCCTTCAATTACTTCTCCATCAATTGGAATCTGTTCGCCAGGACGGATCAAAATCGTGTCATTTCCACTCAAATCACTCACCGAAACATCTTCAATGCGTCCATTCACTAGGCGATGAGCAACAGAAGGGACTAGATCGGCTAAATGCTCTAATGCACGGCTGGCTCCCTGTACCGATGCCATTTCAATCCAATGCCCCAAGAGCATTACATCCACCAGTGTTGCCAGTTCCCAATAAAAAGATTCTCCCTCTAAGCCTAAGGTAACTGCTACGCTGTAAACAAATGCCACCGTAATCGCTAGCGCAATCAGCGTCATCATTCCAATCTGACTGCGTAGCTCATACCAGGCTCCTCTAAGAAAAACCCAACCTCCGTAAAAGTAGATGATGGTACTTAGGAGTGGGCTAACCCAGCCCGAACCTGAAAACTCAATGGCTCGATAGCCAAACCACATTTGAAAGTGAGATGCAAAGTAAAGGACGGGCAGGGTCAGTAGCAAACAGATAAAGAATCGACGTTTGAAAATTTCTGGGCTATGACCGGCATGTTTATTGTGACCCATGTGGTTGCCGTGTCCCGCATGGTGATCTCGTGCTGACGCAAGCTGTTGTTGGTGTTCATGATGCCCAACATATTCTTCTGCCTGCTGAAGCTCGTGATGCCTTCCTTGGGGGCCAGAATTTTGATGCCCGTGATGATGGTCATGCTGCATAACCCCCCCTGTAAATGCTAGAAGTATGATGCGAAACCAGATATCACCATCTCAGACAGAAGTACCTTTTGCTGTATCGATGCTCCTAATTCTCAAATACCACATAAAAGTGAAACGGGGATGAGGTTTCTAATTTTATTTATAATTCGTTATTCATGAGTTGGTTTGCTAATTTCATTGCACCTCAATCTAACCACTATGAAAGAGGAAGTGCTAAGAGTTCATGCTGATTTTAATTTTTGTGCTAAATACTACAAATTCAGTTGTTGCGAAGGAGTGAACTTCTATGAAACGTCTGATTCTCGCAAGTCTCTTTGCTGCTGATCTTAGTGCTGTGTTTGCAGCAACAACCCAAGCTCAAAAACTGCTTTCTGACGATTCCAATCCTTCTGATCTTGGCAATACTACTGTTGATACCAGTCAGATAATTAATCCTACTCCCCGACGATAGTTGGCAATTTCTATTCTCTAAATTCAAAGTAGCCCTGGAGAAGGCTGCTCTAATTTAGGAGATGAACAAGGTGGCTTCAGGAGAAACAAATTTCATCCTGATTTGATATTTCCATGCAATACTGCTTTTCAACTTTTGTGAAGACTTCGAACCTGTACTGTTACCCCTGCCTCAGGAAATGCCGATGGCTCTTACTCCCAAACGCTCTGATCTAATGACAAGAGATCGCTTTGCTGGAATGTGTCTTAGCCTGCTGCTGCTAATGACCTCATCTGAAGTATTCGCTCATACAGGGCACGGTGACGAGTTTCATCAGAATCAGTCGGCTCAGTCAGCAAGCGCGATCGACATTGATGCTGAAACAGCAGAGCGGATGGGATTAAAAGTAGAACCCGTAGCCCGTCAAGCGTTAGCATTTGGGGTACAAGCAACCGGACAAATTGAAGCTTCCCCTAGCAAAAGGGTAAGAGTTACGAACCCTGTAGGTGGAACAGTGGTCAAGCTGTTGGTGGAACCAGGGCAAACTGTTGAAGTGGGGCAGCCCTTAGCTGTGATCACCAGCGGCGAACTGGCAGATCTAAGAGTTACTGCACTAGAAAATTCTGCAGAGCGGCAGGGGGATGTGCAACAGGCTCAAGCCAACTTGCGATTGGCGCAACAAACCTATGAGCAACAACAGCAGATTGCTTTAGCTGCCATTAATCAGGCTCGGACAGAGGTGAAAGTTGCTCAAGAGCAATACGATCGCGACAAAGAACTGACAGAGCAGGGAGCAATTCCCAGACGAGAATTCTTGGAGTCGGAGGCGCACTTGGCAACGGTACGACAAGCGTTGACTGAGGCTGAAAGTCGGCTAGAGGTATTGGAAGCTCGAACTGAATTAGAGCGTGCTCAAACGGCTGTTCAGGTTACCCAATCTCGTGCTCAACTGAGTGCAGTCACTTACAGAACTCGACTGCAACAATTGGGAGCAGAGGCAAATTCAGATGGCACGATTACCATCAAAGCCCCTATTACAGGCACTATTGCTGATCGCGAAGTCACGCTCGGTCAATCGGCTCAGGATGCGGGCGCAATCCTGAT
>NZ_JACJOR010000242.1:0-3581 GCF_014695615.1 Leptolyngbya sp. FACHB-711 | reverse complement strand
AAGGTTCTTTCATCAAAGAGTGTTTTATTCTTACGGAATCTATGCAAAATCATTTATGTAAAATCTAACTAATTGGCGTTAGTCTGGAAAGAATTAGAAACGCGGCAACGCAGCTAATAGAGGAGTAAAGCATCCTCTACGACCAACCTATTCTGGAATGCCTCGACCGTAAGCTCAAAAAAGAGGTTACCGGGAATACAGGCAGGAGTGTGGGCAACGAAAGCTTCGTGTAGGCAGGAACGAAAGAATTGTAGGGCGATCGATCGATTTTGGTTTCCGATGGGCACTCTCGATTTAAGCTAGACCGTTTGGCGCGATCGAGGAAACACCGGAGATAGAAGGGAGATTAGACCGTTATGAATACTGAACGAAAGCAGCCGTTAGATCAGGACGCATTAGAGAAAATTCGTCAGCAGTTTGATCATTCTCCCTATCCGCGTATCGCGCTCGAAACGTCTCCTAAAAATGACTATGACACGCTGTATATCCATAGCCTAGTCACGTCCTATTACCTGAAGTACCGGTGTGTTACAGAAACAACTGGCAAGGTTATTTTAGATGCAGGCTGTGGGTCAGGCTACAAATCTCTGATTCTGGCGGAAGCCAATCCGGGCGCGAAGATTGTGGGCATTGATCTGTCTGAAAAATCGGTAGAACTGGCAGAAAAGCGACTGAAGCATCACGGATTTGACAATGCCGTTTTTTATGCGATGTCCATTTATGATCTGCCGCAGCTGAATTTGCAGTTTGACTATATTAACTGTGATGAAGTGTTGTATTTGCTGCCTGACCCATTAGCTGGGCTGCAAGCCATGAAAGCGGTCCTGAAGCCCCAAGGACTGATTCGCACCAATCTGCACAATGCCTATCAGCGCAGTATGTTTTATCGGGCGCAAAACCTGTTCAAGCTAATGGGCTTGATGGACAACATACCGCAGGAAATGGAAGAAGAAGCGGTGTTTGAAACGATGAAATCACTTAAGCCTGGAGTTAAGCTTCGTCAGGAAGCTTGGGGAAGCGAATACAACAGCAGCGAAATGACTGAGGATAAACGCAAAGAATTGCTCTACTCAAATCATCTGCTGGTTGGCGATAAGGGCTTTACGATTCCCGATATGTTTGAGCTGCTGCATCAGTCTAAGTTGGAACTGGTGAGCATGGTGAACTGGCGACAGTGGGACGTGACAGAACTGTTTCAAAAGCCGGATGATTTGCCTGCATTATGGGCAATGGGCTTAGAGAGCGCGACGATCGAGGAAAAACTGCGTCTTTATGAACTGCTGAACCCGATGCACCGATTGATGGATTTCTGGTGCGGACATCCGAGTGAGTCTGCTGAAACAATTCCCTCGACAGGGAAACTACTTCCCATCGAAGACTGGAGCGATACCGACTGGCAAGGGGCGATCGTCCATCTTCATCCTCAGCTCCGGATCGAGGCGGTTAAGGAGAAGTTGCTGGACTGCATTAACCGCATGGCTCCGTTTGAAATTAGCCGCTTTATTCCTCTGCCTGCCCTAAAGCCGATTTCTCTCGAGAGCACTTCAGCCGCCTGCCTGCTGCCGCTTTGGGAATCTGCTCAATCCATTCAAGCCCTGGCAGAACGGTTTTTGCAGATGCGCCCTGTTAATCCTGCTACTCTGGAACCGCTCACGATTACGGATGCTTTTGATAGCGTGAAGCAGCTCCTTGATCGGCTGGAGCCGTTCCTGTATGTTCTGCTGGAGTGTTAGCACGGAACTTTTAATGTATTAAAAGATACAAGCAAGATTTTTGCTCAAGGTGATATGAAATTCGATCGACGTGGGCAAGTTATAGCCAGGAGTTAGAAATTCGTATCCCGCAACTCTAGGAGTGATAACTCAATGAAAACCGAACTGAAAGCAAAATTCCTGCAACACCTGCTCAACAAGAAAAAGAATGACGAAGGTTTCACCCTGATCGAACTATTGGTGGTGATCATCATCATCGGTATTCTAGCAGCAATCGCTCTGCCCTCGTTCCTGAACCAGGCAAACCGCGCCCGTCAGTCGGAAGCAACCACCTATGTTGGCTCGATGAACCGGGGACAGCAAGCCTACTACCTGCAAAACAACCAGTTTGCAGAAGCTCTCACTGCTCTTGAACTGGGAATTCCTGAATCCACCGGCTACTACGATTACACCACAGAGGTTTCGGGTACAGCGAGTAGTACAGATGCTGATGCAATCTCCAAAGCTACAAAGACAAAAGGTAGTGTGAAGGAATACAGCGGTATTGTCTACTTAGAAAACGTGTCAGGAGAGGGCGTCACCTCAAAGGCACGCGTTTGTAAAGAGGTTCTAACCCCCACGACGGATTGTGCCACTCCCTAATTAAGTGCGCTGAAGTATTACTGCACTGCAACAGTTTGTCAGCGGCAATCCCTCAGTAACCGAATGATTTCAAAAGCTGGCTTCGTTACCGCTGCTTTAGCAATTTCGCGGTTCGGTCAGCTTTTTCTATTCTTATTTTCTGAATTGAAAATTTATTTTTTTGGTTCTGATGGCTACCTAGCTGCAAAGCAATGGGTAGCTTTTTACTGTCCATCAAGGAGCCAAATTCATAAGGATCACTCCTGTTCGATCGATCGCCCCACAAGGGCACTCTCTTCCTAGAATTAGAGCGATCGACTCATGAGCCAATTAACCCTCCCCCAACCTCCAGAAGTCTTGAATTCCGAACTACATCAATTTGCCCAGAGTGCTTTTAGCGAAGGCAATTATGCCAGCGCAGCTTTACTCTACGAGCAGCTCGCCGAACAGGAACCCGATCGAGTTCACCATTTCTGGATGCTGGGGCTGGCTCATTTGTTGTCGGGTGCGGAAGCCGAAGCGCAGCTCATTTGGATGATGCCGCTGGCAGAAGTTGAAGCGGAACACGTTGATCAGCTCACTGCTGACCTGATGCAGGTGTTGCAGGGGCAGGCAGAGCAGTTTGAAACCGAGAAATCCTGGCAGCAGTCCTGGCTGGTGCGGCAGCATATCCGCGAGATCGCGCCTGAGAATATACCCAACTTGCTCTATCTGCTGCGGCTGGGCATTAACCTGGAACTGCTAAACGATGAATATATTCTCAATCTCAAAATTGTCGATCTGCTGCGCTCGTCTCCTGGGCTAGACCTGGACGAAGCACAACTTCTGCAAGCAGTTCATCAGGTAGTCGATTTTGGCTATCCCGATTCGCAGACGATCGCCTTTGCCGAAGCTGCCATGCAGCACGTTCATGATGCCACAGCCGTTTTCGACATTTTGCTAGAACACGCTTATCAACTGTACCATTACGAAACAAAGGGCGCGATGGAGCTAGTGGCTTTTTACGGAAAGCTCTGTCTGCCATATAACGAATCTCATCCCGACACACTCCGGCTCCTGGCAGCAGCTCACACTCAGATCAAGAAATATAGTGAGGCGATCGACTATGCCAGACGATTCCGCGACGCTAGTGTTTTGCTAGAGGACAAGATCGCCGCCAATGGATTACTGGGCGGCAGACTGCTGCGTGCCGGGTATTGCTGGGAAGAGGCAGTGGCTCTGTTTGCGGAATCTAAGGGCTATTTGAAG
>NZ_JACJOR010000241.1:0-5530 GCF_014695615.1 Leptolyngbya sp. FACHB-711 | reverse complement strand
CATCCGGAAAATGCTCCTGAATCAACTGTTGCAGGTATGCCTCTTCGCTAGGGCTTAATGTCCTTCCTTGCCCCAGTTTGTTGCCTCGCGGGTACTGCTCTAGAGCAGCTTCTGAAATGACCCCCGCTTTTCGGACAGGAGGGTAGGAGTAGTATCCTTGTTCTTGAAAGGGGGCAACTATAACAGCAAACCGTCGTCAATACACCGCAGAGTTCAAAGCCAAAGTCATCCTGCAAGTGCTGAGTGGCGAAAAGACACCGAGCGATCTGTGCCGAGCGCACAAGCTGAACCCGAATGTGCTGAATCGGTGGCGCAAAGAATTTTTGGAGCAGGCACCGAGCATCTTTGAGCGGGGTGAAGTGGGCAGTGAGCATGAACAGAAGATCGCCGAATTGGAGCGGTTAGTGGGGCAGTTGACGGTACAGCTAGAGATCGCAAAAAAAGCATCGAGCTACTTGAGCCTGGACAAAAACGGGAGACGGTAATGCAGTTGAGCCAGGAGTATCCGATTGCGACCCTGTGTCAGGTGTTGAACTACCCACGCAGCCAAGTCTACTATCAATCGCAGCCACCGCCAGACGAGACTGAGATCAAAGAGGCAATTGTCAAGCTTTGTGGGCAGCATCCGACCTATGGTTATCGTCACATCACGGCGATGCTACAACGTCAAGGACAGGAGATTAACCACAAACGGGTAGCGCGGCTGATGAGGGAGCTAGGACTGGTTGGCAAGCAACCGGTCAGACGGAAACGGACGACCAACAGCAACCATGCGTTCCAGCGATATCCGAACCTGGTGATGGATTTAGCCATCGAGCGACCGGATCAAGTTTGGGTAGGGGACATCACGTACATCAGGCTGCAACAGGAATTTGTGTATTTGGCAGTGTTAATGGATGTGTTCACGCGTAGTATTCGGGGTTGGCATCTGGCGAGAAGCATGGAGGTGAGCTTGACGATCACGGCTCTGATGAAGGGACTAGCGAAGGGGCGACCAGAGATCCATCATTCTGACCAAGGCGTTCAATACGCAGCGAATGAGTATGCCAAGCTGCTAGAGCAGCACGCAGGCAGAAGTGGGACAGGCATGGCAGAACGGCTATGCAGAGCGATGGATGCGAACGATCAAAGAGGAGGAAGTTGACTTATCGGAGTATCGGAATTTCGCAGAGGCGTATGAACAGATTGAACAGTTTTTAGAGAATGTGTACACAAAGAAGAGAATACATTCATCATTGGGTTATTTAACACCGGATGAATATGAGAAGAAATGGAATGAACAACAAAAAGGAAATGTGATATAAAAGAGACACTTCCTTAAAGTCTTCGATCTCCTGTCCGAATTCATGGGTTCACTTCAATTGTTCCATTCCTCCTTGAGGATAGCTTGAGTCAATCAAGTGGCTAAAATTGCACTTATCTCTATCTGATTATTCTCAGATTATTACCGAGGTTTCCCGGAAGGACAAGCATTTCAGGCGCAATAGGAGGGCTTTCTGGAGCAGAAGTATATGGGGCGATCGCTCAATGAAGAGTGCTGGGCGTGCAGTTTGTTGATGGCAGCCGAAGCTCGCAAACTTCATGATGAAGAGCTTGGAGGCGATGGCTGCTGGCAGGAGGTGTGCCACAGTCGGCGGTCTTATTACCGGAAAGGTCGGAGCAGAGGGGCAGGGCGATACTCTTCCAGGCAAAGTGACCGGTATTGAGGAAGGTGTCGAGGCTGATGGCTACCAAGTTTTGAACATCATTGGTGTATTGCCAACGAGTTCCTTCCAGGCTGAGGAGAAATCTTAGTTTGTCTGCATTCTCAGGGGAGCGATCGCGCCAGAATGCCCTGACGGGTTCCCAAAATTGGAGTAATTGCCAGTAGGTTCATCGGAATTGTCCTTCACGCTCAAGGGTTAAGCGTCCAATAAACCAGTCTGCGAAACTGTCCTACATTTCACCACTTAAGATCTGCTAGTTAAACGCTAATTTAGGAATGCAGTTGCGACTTAAATGTCAACTGCTGAAGTTCCTCTTGATTCCAGTTGCCTAACCTGGCGGCAGCTTCGTAAGTGCTTTGCAAGAACTCTAACAACATCTGATCCGGTGATTCTGCCTCGCGGACAGCGTCATAGGGCAAAATAAATTCACCCAACTCTTTATTGTAAAATGCAGCATCGGGACGAACCTCAGCCTGCTTAAACCCATCGGGTTCTGGGTACGCATAGGAATAAAACGCTGGGTATGATAATCCGGCTCCGGGCCAAAATCCGGCACTACTGACTTCCTGGGAATAGGCTTCCTGCGCCACTGCATCCGGTAGATTTGGCACCCCTCCTGGATGTTCAGGAGCCGATCGCCCCGAAAAGCGAGTCACTGCTAAATCAAAACTCCCCCAGAAAAAATGAACCGGACTAACCTTGCCGGAAAAATGGGAACGAAATTCTCGAAAGACGCGATCGGACTGTAGCAACACTCGCCAGCATCGATTGGCATAATCCGCATCATAAGCAGCATGGGTTTCATCCTGCTCAAATCGAATTGGATCAGGGACTTCATTTGGTTTGGTGTTAATCGTGATGTGAAAATCTAATTCTCTCAGAGTTTCCATCACAGTCTGATAAAAATCAGCAACCGAGCGAGGGTAGAGTGCGATCGCTCGTCTTGCCCCTTCGCTGGTTTGAATCAGCAGTTCGTGATCAATAAAATCAAAGTCGATTTGAAAGATGCGACTGCCATAGGGAATCGTGGACGTGGTCAGTCCCCGAACGGTTAAATAGAGGGGGATATGCCAGGAATGATTAATCCACGGAGTTTGGGCAAATCGGATTTTGCCGATGATTTGAGTCCACATGTGCAAGGTGGTATAGGTCTCTTGCCATGCGTCCAGGGGTAAACTCGGCCAAATATCCGTTAGGGCAGGCTGATTTGATATCATGGTTTCCTCGCGAGTAGAAAAGGGGCGCGTGATCAATAGTTCTTCTGTTGTTCGTCGGCAAAACACCACAGCCATTGTTCTCCCAATTCGGCTGAACTAATCACCGCGTGTCCGCTTTCTTCGTAATGGTGGCGAGCGTGTTGATTTTTAGACGAGTCGCAGCACAGCATTTTGCCGCAGGTTTGACAAATTCTCAAGTGAACCCAGCGATCGCCAACCCGAAGGCATTCTTCACAGCGGAATACCGGGTAATTGGCTTTTGAAATCATATTCTCTAGTGTCAGTTCGTTCAGGTGTTGACAAGACATGGAAGATTTCTGTGAATGTGCAAGATATGTACTTGATCAAATGGGATACAGCCATGTGCGAAAGAGTTGAGTGAGGCGCGGCATAATCACGTAGGTCAGCAGGGCAACCGTTAGACCTGTAACCAACAACGTTCTGAGCAATACTGGAAGCCCAGCTAGGAGCGGTACTAGCAAACGATTGAGAATAGATATCGTAAAAAACACTCCCAGCCATGTCACGATCGCCATTTTGTAGCGCGGAGGTGGAGCCTTCATGGGTTTGTTGGGAAGCGTAAACCAGGTTTCCAGACCCGTTAGAGTTTGAATGGTTTCAGGCTTTTCAATCAAGGGCTGCAACCGCTCTAGCCATTCCTGCCGCACACTGGATTCCAGCCAGGTTTTGAGGTTGTCGTAATGATCAAATCTGAGAATTGCTACATATTCAGGATGAGCATGGTCACAGGGACGGATCACGCTGACCCCTAAGTGTCCCTTAAATTGATGGGCAGCCGTCGCAATTCCGTGCAACCATTCCTCATAACCTTGCTCACGCCCAGATCGAACGAAGTGAGAAATGATGGCGGTTACTTGGTGAGTTTCTTCATCTGTACCTACTACCCCTGGCTCTAGCATGAGAGATGACCTCAGAAAAACTTGGTTGCAAGGAACGCGATGAGTGCTAATGTGCGATGGCAGCTTTTAGGGCAGACTGAGCATTTGCGATCGCCAGATTCCGGGCTTCATCACCCAGATTAAGGCTATCGGCATAGACGAACTCAATATCCGTTATACCAATAAACCCAAAAATGAGTCGCAGGTAGGGCGTTTGTAGATCATAGGCGTGAGTAGGGCTACCTTCGGGATAGGCTCCGCCTTGAGCCATAATGATCGTCATTTTCTTGTTGTGAACCAGTCCCTTGTAACCTGTTTCATCAACGGAGAATGTACGTCCCGCTCGCACAATCTGGTCAAGGTAGGCTTTTAAGTTGGCAGGAATGCTGAAGTTATACATGGGGATACTGAAAACGTAGCGGTCGGCTGATAAAAACTCGTCGATCAATTCGTCGGACATTTGAATTGCAGCGGCTAACTCAGGTGTATGTTGATCGGATGGAGTAAATGCAGCCGCGATCCAGTCTTCGCTCACAAAAGGAACAGGGTAATGCCCAATATCACGGTAGGTGATGGTGTCGTTGGGATGAGTGGTTTTCCATTGGTTAATGAACTCTTTAGAGAGCGTGCGAGAGATGGAGCGATCGCCACGCGGACTCGCATCTAAATGGAGAATGTGGGTCATAGGATAAATCTCAGATTGTGAATGAAGAATGTAGCGGAGACGAATGAGCAACCGCTGGCGATCGCCCCTATTCTATGCACGAAATCATCCAGTGCTGCTGCAATGCCGCAAATGAACTGGATCACTGAGCAATGACAGCATTCACTTAGTTACACACGAGTCATGAGGCGTTCGCGATTGGCAGAGCCAGCATTTGATGTTGCTGCATAGCTCGTCATTAGGTTTTTGTAGTCAGGACTAAACCCTGCAAGGAGATTACCTAGCCCTTCAATATCGTTACGCCAATCACGGTGCAATTCACCCACAACGCTATACCAATTGACCAACTGAGCGCCAGCACGAGACATCCGATCCCAAGCTGCATCGCGACAGGTTTCATTGAAGGTGCCAGAGGCATCGGTGACAACAAAAACGTCATACCCTGCCTCCAATGCTGAAAGTGTGCAAAAAGTCACACAGACATCCGTGACAATTCCGGCAATAATCAATTGCTTCTTACCAGTTGCTTCTACGGCTTTAACAAATTCGGCATTGCATAATAGGGATATGAAATCAGGGTGAAACCGATGCAATGTCCCGACTGTAGCTCAACTGATATCAGTAAGAACGGCAAGCAAAGAGGTAAACAAAATTACCTTTGTAAAGCGTGTCGGCGACAATTCATCGAAATCTATGATCTGCCTACTGGATACCCAGATGAGTTCAAGCGTGAATGTCTCAAACTGTATGTCAACGGCATGGGTTTTCGTGCTATCGAACGGGTCAAAGGCGTTCATCATACGACGGTCATTACTTGGGTCAAACAAATTGGTGAGTTATTAGAGTTGTCGGGAAATAAGAACAGAGCTAGCCAATGCGACCTTTCAAGTTCTTCCTATGCCGCAGTCAGGTAGAAGTTCCATAATCCTGCTGCGGTTAGCATAAGGTGATCATCAAACTCCGCTTTTCGATTGCGATAGATAGCGCTCACCGCATTGTAACGCTTGACTCCAGCAAACGCATTTTCACAGACCACTCGCGATT
>NZ_JACJOR010000240.1:0-11182 GCF_014695615.1 Leptolyngbya sp. FACHB-711 | reverse complement strand
TCTCACGCGTTACTCACCCGTCCGCCACTAGATGCCGAAGCATCCCGTTCGACTTGCATGTGTTAAGCAGACCGCCAGCGTTCATCCTGAGCCAGGATCAAACTCTCCATGTTGTATGAGTTTGTTTAGCTCTTCTGGCTCCGAAACCAACTTTCGCTGTTTCGGTAACCTCATGTTTGCTTTGAGTCTTTGCTCAAAGACTTAATCTTTCAACGAGGTTTGATGCTTTGTTTGGCTTTCAAACGATTCAATTTTCCAGGTTCTTTGTGTCTTGGCTTTCCCTCGACACTTAATTCAGTATAACTAGATCGCAACTCCCTTGTGAGGGGCGGACAACCGTACTACTTGTGGGGTCTCAACAACCTTGAAGAGTGGGTTGGCGATCTGGCTACGGCGCCTGCGGTAAACTCCTACATCGTTCTCCGGTGTGGACAGGCAACAAACCCTTAAGCAGGGTAAACAATCAGGCCAGTAAATGATATTTTTACTACATCTACTAGTAGACTGGCTGCTGCAACACCAGATGTGGAGACATCTCGTTTGGCGCTTAACCACTCTAACAGATGGAGTGCGCAATTGTGTCCCTGAATTTGAAAAATTGGACGAGAATCTTGAGGTCTGAACTCTATTCCCGCTGCAATGACATCTCTAGCCCTTCTATTTTGGGAATGTCAGCAGACCGAGGAGGCGCGATCGGGTTGTACATAGGAGCGAGGTGCCCAAATCACATTGTCAGGAAAACTCGCTCTTGCATCAGTAGTTCGGGGCGGGCATGATTCGCCCCTTGTACAACCCGACTTCGATGTAGTTCAGCTTCAACATTGGTCGCACCTTTTTCTTGGTTTGAGGTCAGGTATTTACAGGTTGCTGTTCTTTCCAGAACTGCCCGGCAATGGCATGGTGAATTAGGTGCTTTGGTTTTGAGTCCATGCCCGTTTCGTGTAAGAGGTAATTGCCCTTAATCCCAAAATAGCAGAAGCGTTTTGTCTTAAGCTTAACCACACTTGAGCTTAGACCACAGCATGATTTCGATCGTCTCAATGGATTGCGTACTAATCGTTTAAGGAATTTGGAAGTGAAAGTTGTCTTAGAATTATCAGGTAGAGATAAGTGATGTTATCTCTACCTGAAATTGATGGAGCTTGACGATCGATGATGACTAATTCTCCCAGTAACCTTGTTCTACCGATCGTGATCGTGTCGGTTGCTTCGCAGTTTGCCGAAGGCGTAATCGAAGGTAGTAAGGAGAAGGAACCGACACGATCTCCTCGGGCGTTGGTTGGATTATTAGCAGCTTTGACGTAAGGGACTAAAGCGAGGGCGGAGTTTCAACTTGTCTTGAAATGCCGCCCTTATGTTTGTCTCTGGCTTCCACCCGCGTTCATGATTTCTGCAGGTCTGCGTAGCCTCAGCCTAGAATCACCGATGATTGGTTAAAGTTACGCCTAGAAACTCCTTGCAGAGGTTTTCGCTAAGACTGCGCGAAGGTCATAGCGATCGAGGTTCATCACCTTGTCCCACGCTGCCACAAAGTCATTTACAAATTTCGACTGCGAGTCCTCAGCTCCGTAGACTTCCGCAAGGGCTCGGAGCTGAGAGTTTGAGCCGAAAATGAGGTCAACACGGGTCGCGGTCCACTTGAGGTCGCCTGTTTTGCGATCGCTTCCCTCGAACACATATTCCTCCTCCGAGACCGCCTTCCAGGTCGTGCCCAGGTCGAGCAGGTTGATGAAGAAGTCATTGGTCAACGTCTCTGATCGATCGGTGAAGACGCCGTGTTTGGACCCTCCAAAGTTTGCACCCAAGACGCGCAAGCCGCCTAGGAGAGCCGTCATCTGAGGGGCTGTTAAGTTCAGCAACTGCGCCCGATCAACCAGCAACTCTTCGAGTGATTCACTGTGTTTGCCGCTGGTGTAGTTGCGGAACCCGTCTGCAGTTGGCTCGAGCACCGCGAAGGACTCGACATCCGTTTTCTCTTGCGACGCGTCCATGCGTCCCGGCTTGAAAGGAACTGTCACATCGTGACCGGCATTTTTCGCCGCTTGTTCGATGCCTGCACAGCCGCCCAGAACGATCAAGTCAGCGATTGAAACCCACTTTCCGCCAGACTGCGAGCTGTTGAACTCCTGCTGGATCCCCTCCAGGGTTTGCAGCACTGTTGCCAACTGGTCTGGCTGGTTGACTTCCCAATCTTTCTGCGGCGCGAGACGAAGACGCCCCCCGTTCGCTCCACCACGCATGTCGGAGCAGCGGAACGTTACCGCCGACGCCCAAGCGGTCGAAACAAGTTGGGAGACAGACAGTCCCGAAGCCAGGATCTTGGCTTTGAGGGCGGCGATATCCTGCTCATCAATCAATTCATGATCGACTTCGGGGATGGGGTCTTGCCACAGGAACTCTTCTTGAGGAACCTCCGGACCGAGATAGCGCGATCGAGGACCCATGTCACGGTGCGTTAGCTTAAACCAGGCTTTAGCAAACGCCTCAGCAAACTCATCCGGGTGCTCGAGGTAATGCCGCGAAATTGGCTCATAGATGGGGTCCATCTTCATAGCCATGTCCGCCGTGGTCATCATGGGGGCGTGCCGTCTTGACGGATCGTGTGCGTCGGGCACTGTACCCGCACCCGCGTCGCCCTTGGGCTTCCATTGCCACGCACCAGCCGGGCTCTTCGTCAGTTCCCAGTCATATTTGAACAGGGTTTCGAGATAGCTGTTGTCCCACTGCGTCGGCGTAGGAGTCCATGCGCCTTCGATTCCGCTGGTGATCGCATCGACACCGACACCCGTGTTGAAGGCGTTCTTCCAGCCGAGGCCCTGATCCATGACGGTGGCCCCCCCAGGGTCAGGACCCACGTGCGTCGCCTCGCCCGCACCGTGACATTTGCCAAAAGTATGTCCGCCAGCGGTGAGCGCAACCGTTTCGGCATCGTTCATCGCCATCCGCTTAAAGGTTTCACGAATATCGCGCCCTTCGCCGATCGGATCAGGGTGGCCGTCCGGCCCTTCCGGGTTCACATAAATCAGACCCATCTGAACGGCAGCGAGAGGGTTCAGCAGCACCCGGTCCTCCTCGTGACGCTCATTGCCAAGCCAGGCTTTCTCAGAACCCCAGTAGATGTCTTCCTCTGGTGCCCAGACGTCCACGCGCCCACCGGCAAAGCCGAGCGTCTTGAAGCCCATCGACTCTAGGGCACAGTTGCCGGCGAAGACCATGAGGTCAGCCCACGAAATTTTCTTGCCGTATTTCTGCTTGACTGGCCAAAGCAACATGCGCGCCTTGTCCAGGTTGGCATTGTCTGGCCAACTGTTGAGGGGTTCAAACCGCTGGCTACCCGAGCCCGCGCCGCCGCGACCATCACCCATCCGATACGTGCCAGCGCTGTGCCAAGCCATCCGGATGAAGAGCGGCCCATAATGACCGTAGTCAGCTGGCCACCAATCCTGAGAAGTGGTCATCAGCTCATAAATATCTGCCCTCAGGGCAGCTAAGTCGAGAGTCTTGAACTCCTCAGCGTAGTTGAATTCCTCACCCATAGGATTGGACTGGGGTGAGTGTTGGTGGAGGACGTTCAGATGCAAATAATGCGGCCACCAGTCTCGGTTCGATGGTTTATGACGAGGCTGATGTTTCTGACCTCCGCCCGCAAACGGACATCCGCTTTCGCTGCTCATAGTATTTTCCTATCCAGGTGTGTGGTGTGGTTTCTTTTGACGTGCTACAGGTATTGCAAACAAACAGCACAGGTGTAATTACTGGGATAATCGATGGGAAATACAATTGAGGAGAAATCGAGAAGAAAGATAATCAACGTTGTGATTTGAAACATGTATTTTTAATTCGAAATAATTGGTTATATTAATAGCCCAAGAGTGCGCCTGTGCAAGCATACCTATCCATACAATGCCAAGTTGAACTGGAAGTGGATATTTAACTTGGAGGAGTTTCCTCGGCATTGAAGGGTAGCTTGTTTCCCAGATTTTTCAGTTATTAGAACTTGACAAAGATTGCTGTAAGAGATTTCAAAGCTATTTAATTTCTTTCTATTAACGAAGCGTTAATCAGCAGTGTGGCCGTTGAGCATGTAAATAACATATCCGTTTGATTTACAGGTTGCTGGAGCAAGGGAAGGGCCCCGCTTACGCCAGTTTTCGTGTAAATAGGGGTGATTGAAGCGATCGTGTTACCCGATGCCATGAGAACTAACTCAGAGTCTGAAACAATGTGAACTCCTTGCAATCTCCCCAGAACTGCCCCTGAATATCCTGCTCGAACCTCAACTTTGATAGCCCGTGTTGGAGCGGTCGCGGTGGCAGTCGCCTCATTCTTGTTTTTTCAGCTGCAGCCTTAAGCTGCTCAAACGTCAGCCCGGAATTTTTTTCGATACTGTGTCCTACGGTTCCTTGCAACGTATTACGCAGCATTGCCTGCATTGCAGGATCGGATACTAGCACCTAACCATATAGTGCTTAAATTTGAGCCATTTTTCCTTTGGTTGGGCGGCTCGGCTATGACAAGCAAGAGTTCATGGGGGACGAGGCGATTCCTTGTGAAACGTTCAAGGAACTAAAGCTCACTACCAATCAAATCATCCAGCTCGGAAAAGGAAGTGGATGAGCGATACCCTCTCACTGGGAACGCCAATCACCTTGTGCTTGCCGGCTGGACCATGAAAGGAAAAGGGGAAGAATGGTCTGGTTTTCAGCGCGAGCCCCGAGCGGAGAAGTACACTAGCTCCGGCTTCTTGCCCAATCAAGAGAACGGATTCAGCCAAAAATTAGGATGCCGAGGTAGTAATCTAGGGCAACACAGATTTTCTTTCAAACGCGATCGGATCTATACTTTGCACATTAGTCGCACCTCAGCCCGATCGGTCGAGTGCCACTAGAGACCCAGTTTGTCCACCTAGCTAAGGGGGTGAAACTAACAAACAAATGCTCAAACAAACAAAAACCAGTAGCAGAAAGGCAAAAACCACTGGTTAACGAGGGACCAATCTCAACTACCAGCGGTTTTTAGTTCTTACACAGGCTATTTGGTTTTTCATAAGTCCCCCTAGGGGGTCAAATCGCTGAAAAAGTAACTCTTTCAGCAGCGGGGATTTTTGGTTTAAAAATCACCCAGACTTGAGACAAAGATAGCACACTGTCAGATCGGTGCGTCAATTGTTGCTGCAATTTTTCTCAAGCCTGCTGGGAACCCGCTTCATTCTTCACCCCCTAGGTCACCGGAAAACTCACGAATCAAGCAACCCATTCACGCAGCACTAAGAACGTCCCCATGAATATTTCATTGATTGGGACGAGAGTCTCCTCGTCTCCACAGGGTTTTGCATCTCAAAATTTGTCATGGTCAGAAAGGAACGAAGAAAACGGCACAAACCCACAAGCCTTCATCTCGCTAGAACAGTTCCGTAAAGCAATCGAGCAAGAGTTTATTCACGGCAGCGCGATCGACCCAGTCCTGTTTGCTGCCACTGTCCGAGTAGTTCCTGACCTGATCTACGAGCGCGGGGAAGTGCTTGAAACCCCGATCCATGATGCGCTGAACTGGAAATACACCCGCTTTTGGATTAGTAGACCGATCGCAACGGTCGCCGCACTGCTCTTGAATGAAGATGATTCTTGCTGGCAGGCAAAGCTCGGTCAGCCCAGAGTGAACCAGACAGGGAAGGTTTGCAAGTATGAAACCCCAGTTGGCAACGGGTCAAGAGCCTTTCTGCCCGACCTTCCACCTGCCATCCGACAAAGAATTACCGATCGCTACAGCATCGATGTCCCCTTAGACGGTTCATTCTGGGACTGGTTAGCTGCCCATCCTGAAATTCCGATCGTCTGGACAGAAGGCGGTAAGAAAGCCCTCTCCCTCCTGAGCTTGGGCTTTGTGGCAATCGCGCTTTATGGGGTGAATGGTGGCTACTCCAAGGATGCGCTTGGCGATCGCGATCTGATTGCAGAGGTCCTGCGCTTCTGTCAGGTGGGCAGGCAACATGTACTAGCATTTGACCAGGATGCAGAAGACAAAACGCGGCAGCGGGTGAATGTTGCGCTATCTCGCTTCGGCGGGCTGCTGCATCAAACGAATGGAACGGTGGCGATCGCCCAGTGGAACGGCAAAGACGGCAAGGGCATTGATGACCTGATCGTGAATTGCGGGGTTGAAGCCTGGGAAAAAGCAAACGCCGAGGCACTTCTACTGGAACACTGGCGCATCTGGCAGCAGTTCGCCCAGCAGCTTACCTGGACGCCGGCGATCAGGTTACAGACTGCTGACTTATCTACCCTGGAGCTAGAACGTCTCCCTGCGGAAGGCATAATCGCACTGTGCAGCCCCAAGGGAACGGGAAAGACCAAGTGGATTGCTCATCAGGTTGAGGGATTAGAGAAAGTCCTCTCTGCTGGACATCGGCGATCGCTGCAACGTTCCCTCAGCCAACGATTGAAGCTGGATTACATTGGCGACCTAGATAAAGCGAACGGAGAGTTTATCTCTGGCTCTGCCTACACCCTCCGCATCAGCTTTGTCGTTGATTCTCTGCTGGCGATCGACCCTGAGCAGTTCAAGGGCTGCGACTTGGTGATTGACGAAGCGGTGCAGGTAATTCGCCACTTGCTGGCCTCTAGTACCTGCGCGAAAGACGGCAAGCGCCCAGCCCTGCTAGCACGATTCCGGCAGTTAATTCGAGTTGCTCGTCGCGTCATTGTTGCCGATGCAGATCTGGATAATGCGACGCTGCACTACCTCAAAGCCTTGAGGGAAGATACAAGCCCTGTCTTCCTGATTCGCAACGACTTCCAGCCGCAAGGATGCATAGTACAAATGTTTCAGTGTCCTGATCGCACTGCAATCACGGCAGACTTGTTAGAAGACATCGCGACACTGGAATCTGGCAAGGTGTTGTTTGTCGCGACAGACAGCAAGGCAACCTCGAAGACACTGGCCAGGACGATCGAGCAGCAGTTTCCTCAGTTGCGGGTGCTGGTGGTTAATTCTGATACATCGGGTGGAGAGTTTGAGCGAGCCTTCATCCAAACCCCAGACTCAGTTCTGGAGCAGAGTGAGTTCGATGTAATTATTTGCTCTCCCTCACTGTCCACCGGAGTCAGCATTGAAGCTCAGGGCATCATTGCTAAAGTCTATGGCATCTTCAGCGGCGTCAGTTCCACAGATGCAGATATGGCTCAGGCGTTAGGACGAGTCCGGGAGCCGGTGGAGCGAGTGGTATGGTGTGCCAAACGGGGTAGCAACTATAGCAAAGCATCCCGGTCTACGAATTTTCTGGAGCTAAAAGCCCATCTGCAAAGCTGCACTTCTGCCACGGTTAGCTTAATTCGCTCATCCCTGCGGGAAGATGTCCCAGATCTCAAAGCCTATGACTGGCAAGCTGATCCTCATCTCGACTTTTACTGCCGCATTGCTGCCGCCCAGAATCGATCGATGCTACAACTGCGAGAGGCGTTAATCGTGCGGCTTCGCTTGGAGGGCAACCAGGTGACAATCCAGAACCGAGAATCAAATGGCAACATTGGCGAACTGCTGAAGATTGCTCGCGACGAGCTACGGCAATTGGACGCGGAGAGTATTGTGGCAGCAGACGATTTGACGATCAGCGAAGTGCTGCAACTGGAGGCGCAGGAGAGTATTTCTCCAGAGCAGCAGCGGGCGATCGCCAAGTTTTATCTGAAGGAGTTCTATTGTCTAGACGAACTCACGATCGAGGACATCCTGGCGGATAAGGAGGGGCGACGACGGGGGGAACTGCGGAGCCTGGAGGAATTGCTCTACCCTGGTGTGGCGATCGATCGCACCGTGAAGGCATTGGACAATCAACTGAGATGGAATCAATCGCTCTGTCCATGGGATATCTCCAGTGCTGAGCTCCGTCGAGCCTTACGGGAACAGCTCGGGCTAACTGATTTTCTGAACCAGGACAAAGAATGGACCAGGTATGACCTCTGCCCTTATGCGGCCAAAGCTAGGAAATGGGCAGCCCAGATTAAGCAAGCGCTTAAACTCACAATTACTGAAGAGATGAGTGATGTGCAAATCATCCACCAGCTTCTATCGCAACTGGGCATCAAAACTGATTTTCGCTGGTCTCGATTCGTAGCAGGGTATGAGGGCGAGAAGCTGAGGGTTTACCGATTGCATCTTCTGTCCTGGCAGGAGGCGATCGCGATTCTGGAACAGCGTAAAGCTAAGCGCGATCAAACCGTAGGTGCTGGATCTCCCCTCCTGTCTAATATAGAAAAACAGACGGGTGATCCGCCCCCGACCTCCTTCCAGCTTCTTAAAGCGTGGCATTCTCCAGAAACAATCGAGGATGTGCGGCAACTGTGGCAGGAAGCTGATTGTATCGAGGCTCAGGAGGAACTGAGGAAGATTATTCCGATCGCTGTGCTGGAGAGAGCGATTAACCCCTTGCAGGAAACATTGCTCCTTGAGGGCTTGAAGCAGTGAGTAAACTCACCCGATCTCGCTTAAACTTTTGGATAGCGTTTACCGGGTGAGTTCGGTGGCTCTGGTAATCACCATCTATAACCAGTCGGGTGGCGTAATGAAAACGTCACTAACCATGAATTTGGGCTATCACATGGCTCAGCATGGTCGGAAGGTGCTGCTGATTGATATGGATCCGCAGGCGAGCCTGACTGTTTTCATGGGCTTGGAACCTGCTGAGCTAGAACAGACGATCGCCAACTCGATCTTGAATGAAGCTCCATTAGCGATTCACCCTGGTATTCATGGAATGGATCTATTGCCTTCTAACATTATGTTGAGTGCCGCGGAGATGCAGCTTACTTCTGCAATGGCGCGAGAATGGCGATTGAAGCGAGTCTTAGAGCCGATTCTAAATCAATATGATGTTGTTCTGATTGATTCTCCGCCTAGCTTAGGGATTCTGAGTGTCCTCAGCTTAGTAGCCTCGACCCATGTGCTGATCCCAATTCAGACGCAGTACAAGAGCTATAAGGGAACGGAGTTGCTGTTAGATAGCATTCGGCAGGTGCAGTCTTACGTCAATTCGGAGTTAGAAATAGCAGGAGTTGTGCCTACGATTTATGCTGCAAGCAATGCTCAAGATAAAATGATTCTGGGGGCAGTTCAGGAGCAGCTTGGCGCAATCACAACGGTCTTTCCCCCAGTTCCGCGTGCAACTGCCTTTGCGGATGCTTCAATGGAACATCAGCCCCTTGTTCGATACAGTTCCAGTCATCCAGCCGTAAAGGTTCTGGAGGCGATCGCTACTCAGTTGGAGGCGTTGGCATGAGCAAGAAGCGAGTTGTGCCGGAGATGCGCGGGGTTAAAGCTTTTCTCAGTTCTTTGCCTGAGATTACCTCTGCCTCTGGAGAAGCGGCTGCTATAAACTCAATCGCGATCGAAAATATCCTCCTTCCCTCGAAGCAGCCCCGGCGATATTTTGACTCGGAGAAGTTAGAAGACTTGGCGGCATCAATTCGGCAGCATGGGGTTCTGGAACCAATTCTGGTGCGTCCCCTGCCGGATGGGAAGTATGAATTAGTTGCCGGAGAGCGTCGCTACAAGGCGTCTCAACTGGCTGGGCTGAAAGAGATTCCGATTGTAGTACGGGAGTTATCAGACCAGGGTGCAGTGCAGCTTGCCTTGGTGGAAAACTTGCAGCGGGAAGACCTCAACCCAGTTGAGGAAACCGAGGGACTACTGGAGCTACTAACTCTTAATCTACAGTGCAGCCGGGAGAAGATTCTGGACGCACTGACTCAGATGGCAACAGCTCAGAAAAAGGGAACTGATTTATCGGTCAATGTTTCCCGACGAATAGAATCGATCGCCAAAATTCTAAAGTCAACCGTTGGGATCACACCTGAGAGTTTTCGCACGTCAAGGCTTCCACTCCTGAAGCTTCCCCCAGATGTACTAGAGGTGTTGCGCCGGGGCAAGTTGGAATATACCAAAGCAAGGGCAATTTCACGTCTGAAAGATGACTCATTGCGGCAAAAGCTTTTACAGGAGGCGATCGCCCAAAATCTATCGTTGACGCAGATTAAGGAGCGGTTCCAAGACCTGACTTCGACGGCTGAAAAAAAGCCAACTTTGAGCGATCGCCTAGTGTCTGTTTCCCGGAAGGTGAAGCAGGGGCTAGATGACCCCAAAAAGCAGCGGCGATTAGAGAAGCTATTGCAGGAGCTAGAAAGCCTGGTTGAGGAATATTGATGAGCAAATTCACTCAATAGTGGGGCAAACGATGCCCGTAGTCAAAGCCGAACGCAACGTAGATACCTCACCTTAATATCTGCACCAGTCTCCTTTAGGCTTAATCAATAGCCATTAGCTGCCCTCGAATTGCCCCATCTGGAAACTCAGGGTTATGCACATTAATATAAAAGTTCTCCGGGTTGGTCAGAATGCGCTGAACAAGTCCTGCTTCGCCTGTAGGGAACTTGCCTTCTTCACCCTCGGTCAAACAGTCGCCGGCATTACCATCTTCTGGCCCAGCCAGGGCCACCACCACTGGTCCGTTTTCACCAGCTGTTCCCTCGTGAATATGGGCAGCCATTCCATCACCAACTGGAACTAACTGAAGTTCTGAGACTTCCAGAACATAACATAGAGTTTTTGGATCACCATCTACGCCAAACACATAAGCTGACCCCATTCCATCCGGGTCGCCTACCATGCGGTTATTGCTAGCATTACTAGGAACTTCCGCTCTACCATCTAGCTCTGTTGACAGCACCGCATTGGTATGACCAGCTCGAGCAATCTGAGGCAAAGCAACTCCAGACAGCAACACAAATAAACTCAGCATGCATCTGATGCTTGAAATCTTGGTTTTCATATCTTTACCTCTGAACGGAGTACATCTGTTTGTCAAATTTAAGATGGTTCAGCTATGCATCCGAACTCATCCAATCTGCTTACAGTACGTCTAAGCCGGGATTTCGGATTCACTAGAGACAAAATTGCAGCTCGGTGTAATCCAAATACATCCCAGTCTTCCATGCCGTCTTCCTGTTTCATTTCAGTAAGGCAAATTACTCATACGCAAAAGCCTCTCTTGCAAACGCAGGAGAGGCTTCTAACTTCATAATTACCCTGGCATCGAGCTATTGTTGCAGGAAGCAACCCTCCAACTATCGTCGCCGTTTCAGCGTTTCACACCTGAGTTCGGGATGGGTCAGGGTGGGTCCACCGTACCATA
>NZ_JACJOR010000024.1:0-3591 GCF_014695615.1 Leptolyngbya sp. FACHB-711 | reverse complement strand
TTGCGATACAACCCAAAAAACAAAATCTGATTGTGGACTGCCGTTGATCACTGTAGAAAAGGGATTCTAGGTTGGGTGTTGGGCGACCCTAGTGCTGAAACATTCCGCCCGTTCTGGACGATCGTGGTGAGCTGGCCGTGCTCCTTCTATGTCACTGCTAGTTGGTCTGTTTATCCAGGATTTATTCCAGAGGGCGACCAGATGGCGAGCAAGACCTACATAACCCAAGTTAAAGGAGAAAATACACGCTTACGACACTATCTTGCTCGGTTACATCGCAAGACATTGTGCTATTCCAAATCCGTGGAGATGCTGCAGCACTCGATTCGGTTGTTACTGCACTACCTCCAATTTGGTGATGTACCTATCCCTCAGCGAATCATATTCCTATTCAGCAACGCCAGATTTTCTTGTGCATTAGGATAACGGGCAAAGCACTTTTCCTTAGGGGACAGCTGCACTATGCTGCTTCATCAATTGTTGTACTGCTTTTAGCAAATCCTGATGGACTGTAGTTGAACTTGCCATAATCAATCCTGGACGCTGGTAGTTGCAGCAGGTATGGAGCGGTGGCAGCGCAGTTCCCTCCAGCGTTGTGACTATTCCTCCCGCTTCTTGCACCAAAAATGCGAGTGCCGCACCGTCAATCCAGTTTCCGGCACGGGTGATTGCCCCTGAAAGTTCACCCGTCAGCAGTCCGTTGATCAAGGGAATTTGCGCGTCCTTGGAGTAATCCTGTGTTACGTCGATCGCCCTATAGCCTTCTAAATGGGGAGCAATTGCACCCATCGCAATGCCAAAAAAGACTGCTCGATCTGCGTCTCCAAGCATCAGGCGATCGCAATTGTCGAGGTCTGTCTCTAAATTTCCTTTCCAGCAGCCTTTCCCTCGTACTGCATAGTGGTAAATGTTTTGTGCCGGAGTTACAGCGATGACCGCTTCGTATTCGTCCGCATTCAGAATGCTCAGAATAATCTGATAGTTTTGGTGTCCATCTAGATAAAAGCGCGTACCGTCGATTGGGTCAAGCGTTACCAGGTAATCCCCCATTTCACCTAGATCGATCGCCCGAAAATAGCGGGTGTTATAAGACCGCTCGTGCTCCTCACCGTAAAAGCGAATATTAGGAAATGTGCTTAGGATTGCGACTTCGATCAACGTTTGAATGGATAAATCTGCGTCACTTAGGGCAGCAGCCAGGAAGTTGTCACTGTCCTTTTTAGGATGCGCCACAATTTGTGACTGAATCTGACGGGCGTAGGCAGCCGCAACGCGCAAATGGGGCAGGAGCGTGGCAAGAATTGATCGCGGAGTGGGGGTAGGCAGCATGAGGGTTGAAAGGCTTTCAATAAGGAGGGAGCTTCAAGCACTATTTCGACTTTCGCTTTGAATGGGGCGGCGTGCGGTGTTCGCCAAAGTATTTTTCACTGCGGTAGCGCAACCACACTCGCAACTCCTGCGGGATCTTGTCCTTTTGCTCTTTTGTCAGCGTGTTGTATAGAGCCAAGGCCCGTTCTCGCTCTCCGCGACAGGCATGATTGTTATGGGCATCCCAATAACAACGGGCAACGCGAATGCGCCGACATACTTCCTTGATCAGCGCCTCTCCTTGAAGTGGCTGTTCCTGCTTTGCCATACTATGGTCCAAAACGTCCTTCAATCGATCCTAGCTCACTCGGTTACAGGGCAACTTCAACGGTCATTCCGGCTCTCCGTAGCCGTTCTGCTAGGACATCCCCTAACCCTGTTGCGGGTGTGAGAATCCCACCTCGGCTCTTACCGTCCGGTAGCTCATCGGTTTGCACTGCCAAGCTCAAAGCAGACTCGCAGACGAACTTGACTGTAGCACGATTGCCCGGATCACCTTGGTCCCGAATCAGTCCGCGTACCTTGCGCCCCTCTTGAGCAGTGCCAATCAGCTCACAGGAGAACCAGCCTTCGTTCATCGTTTGCTCTGAAGGTCCGCTGCCCGGCTGCGGCAGGATGGGCTGTACCAGTGACCTAGCTTGCGGCTGTTGCAGAATGCCTGTCAGGAGGGCAAGTCCCGCTGTTGCGCCGGTTGCCTTCAGCCATGCCAAAGGTTCCTCAAACTTGAGATACTCCTGATAGGTAAAATCAGCTCCGTAGGGTTGCTGCCACCCGGCATACAGGGCACTACTGCGGCGCACAATGCGAGTGTTGACCGGAGCCATGAAGAAGGGAGCGACCCAGGTGTTGAGGTCGGGATCAAATGCAGGAATCCGTGGGTCACGATTGCGCTGCGCAGCACTTCCCCCTTGGGGGAAACCGATCTGAGCTTGCGAAGGGGGAGGGCTTGGGTTCAGCAAGAAGGGGTTGCTCATTTGGGTAGTTCCGTGGGAGTCGTAAAGGTTGAAGGCAGATGCCAGCGTCCCTCCATTAAAGCCGCCCACCGCCTGAAAATAGGCGTTCACCCGCTGAGTGGACATCCCCAACTGCTGCATGGACCGAACAACCAGATAAGTTCCCAGGTCAGACGGAACCGAATCAAAGCCACAGCAGGGAATAATGCGCGTTCCATCAGCGGCAGCTTGAGCATGATAGCGATCGATCAAGCGTCTGACCCAGGGTGTTTCCCCTGTAATATCGACATAATGAGTTTTGAAGCGAACACAAGCATCCACGAGGGTATTGCCATAAAGGGCAAAAGGTCCGGCAGTAGTCAGTAACACTCGCGTCTGGGCAACAATTGCATCGATCGCCTGCTGATCCTGGCTATCAGCAACCAACACATCCACAGCTATTCCCACTTCCTCCCGAACCGCTTCTAGTTTTAGGCGGTTGCGTCCGGCAATTGCCCAGCGGACCTGTTGCGGATCAACACAGCGAGCAAAGTACTGCACCGTTTGTTTACCAACAAAACCACTGGCACCGTAGAGGACAATATCGTAGAAACGATCAGGCATGGCATTCACGTTCCTGATTACAGGACTACATTGGCAACTGTAGCTGAGTTGCCTGGCTTTCTTCGACCTGGGGTAGAAATTGAGGTTTCAGGTGGCGAAAGGTCAGGTTATAGCGGGGGGTGGAGCGGGGAATTGCTTGATGGAGCAGTTTAGTGTTAATTCGAATCACTAATCCATCAGTGAGATGGTGCTGTAGCTCGCCCTGCTCGTAATCGCGCTCAAAATACAGCGCTTCGCCCAGGTTGATCATGACCGCTATCCCTTCAAAGTGTCCGTGGTCGCGATGCCAGTGAATGGTTGTATCGCCGCCGCAGACCAGTAGACTGTGCCAGCCCGGCAGCAATCGCTCTCCCAGCGACCGAATGCGCTCTCCGGGGTCATCCGTCCGCAGCAATCTGGCACGTCCTTTGGCAATCGATTGCAAGTTTGAGGCAACGCCAAAGCATTTGACCGATCGGTTGGGAGCGTAGCGGCTCTGAATGGCAGTTGGCGACAGGGAAAGCGATTGCACCCACTCCCAGAGTTCGACTAGGTTTTCTCCGCTCATCCGTCCAATGATTTCCATCCTGCCGAACCTTCCCAGCCATCATTCTGTCTTCCAGGATAGAGGACTCTGAGGTCACGCAGTGTAGTACGCCAATCACGAGCGGCCGACTAAATTCGCCTA
>NZ_JACJOR010000239.1:0-3420 GCF_014695615.1 Leptolyngbya sp. FACHB-711 | reverse complement strand
AGCTCACAACAAAGTTAACCAGTTTTCCGGGCACGAGAATCTCTTTGCGGATTTGCTTTCCGGCAATGTATTTCTGTGCCAGTTCAGAATCACGAGCAAGCTGCTTTTGTTCGTCCTCAGTTGCCTGCGCCGGAATCTGAATTGTGCCCCGTGTTTTGCCCATGATTTGAATCACGAGCGGAATTTCATCCACCACCAGCGCAGACGGATCAACCGCACACCAGCTTTGTGTATGAATCGAATCATCGTAGCCCAGCGTGTACCACAGTTCCTCAGCAATGTGAGGCGCAAAGGGAGCCAGCAGCTTGAGTAAGGTTTCGATCGCCTCGGTATAAACCGGAGATCCTTTGCAGGGCGCGTCGGAAATCGCGTTGCTCAGCTTCATCAGCTCTGAAACCGCCGTGTTGAGCTGATAATCGCCCTCCAGGTCTTCGCTGATTTGCTGAATCGCGAAGTGGGTTGCATAGCGCAGATCTTTTTCTGGTTTGCTGAGCTGTTCCTGCGGTGTATGGGAAACCACAGACTCCGAATATTCTGTCACCAGTCGCCAGACCCGATTCAAAAAGCGGAATTGTCCTTCAACGTCTGCTTCGTCCCACTCTAGATCCTTTTCAGGCGGAGCTTTGAATAAAATAAACATTCGTGCTGTATCTGCGCCGTACTTGCCCAGCACCTCACCCGGGGCTACCCCGTTGTACTTCGACTTAGACATCTTCTCGTAAACGACCTCCAGCGCATCTCCCGTATCGGGATCTTTAGGGTCGTTCGGGTCAGCCACGTTTGCCGGAATCACGTACTTTCCGGTGCGCGGATTCTTGTAGGTTTTGCCCTGTACCATGCCCTGGGTCAGCAGTCGGGTAAACGGCTCATCGAAGTTCAACAAGCCGCGATCGCGCAGCACTTTTGTAAAGAATCGGGAATAGAGCAGATGCAAAATTGCGTGTTCAATGCCGCCCACGTACTGATCGACAGGCATCCAGTCGTTGGTTTGCGCCGAGTCAAACACCTGCTGGTCGTTGCGGGCATCCGGGTAGCGCAGAAAGTACCACGAGGAATCAATAAAGGTATCCATCGTGTCGGTTTCTCGGCGTGCTCCTGCTCCGCAACTTGGACAAGCAACATTCAGCCAGTTTTCAGCCGTCGTTAAAGGTGAAGCACCCCGTCCGGTAAACTCCACATCTTCCGGCAACTTCACGGGCAAATCACGCTCTGGAACAGGCACAATCCCGCAAGAGGGACAGTGAATAACCGGAATTGGGCAACCCCAGTACCGCTGACGCGAAATAAGCCAATCCCGCAAGCGATAGTTGACTGTGCGAGTCCCTTTGCCGTTTGCCTCCAGCCACTCGATCGCCTGCTCAACGCTCTGCCCTGCTGCCTTACCCGCCGTCACGCCATCCAACGGACCCGATCGCACCATCACGCCCGATTCGGGATATGCCTTCGTCATCGTTGCCGAATCAAGCTCCTGATCGGGAGATTGCACTACTACTTTGATCGACAAATCGAACTGCTTGGCAAACTCAAAATCGCGCTGGTCGTGCGCCGGAACTGCCATAATTGCGCCTGTGCCGTAGCCCATCAGCACATAGTCGGCCATCCAGATCGGAATCCGCTCGTCGTTGACCGGATTGATTGCGTAGCTGCCCGTCCATACGCCTGTTTTTTCTTTATCTTCGGCAGTGCGATCGATCTCGCTTTTGCCTGCGGCTGCGGTCTGGTATGCCTTGACAATTTCTGCCTGCTCTGGCGTGGCCAGCTTCTCCACCAGCGGATGCTCCGGCGACAGCACCATAAACGTTGCGCCCCAGAGGGTATCCGGGCGAGTTGTGAACACAGTCAGCGCGTCACCCGCTTCGGTTTTAAAGATGACTTCGGCTCCAGTAGATTTGCCGATCCAATTTTCCTGCATCAGCTTGACGCGATCGGGCCAGCCCTTGAGCTTGTCCAAATCATTGAGCAACTGCTCGGCGTAGTCAGTAATTTTGAGAAACCACTGCCGCAGCATTCTGCGTTCGACTTTTGCGCCCGATCGCCAGGAACGTCCTTCGCTATCAACCTGCTCGTTTGCCAGCACGGTTTGATCGATCGGGTCCCAGTTCACCGCCGCTTCCTTCTGGTACGCCAGACCCGCCTTGAAAAACTCCAAAAAAATCCACTGCGTCCAGCGGTAATACTCTGGTGAACAGGTGGCGACTTCCCGCTTCCAGTCATAGGACAAACCTAATCGCTGAAGCTCTGTTCGCATCTGGTCAATATTTTGATACGTCCAGTTGGCGGGGGGAACTTTGCGCTCGATCGCCGCATTCTCCGCAGGCAAACCAAACGCATCCCAGCCCATTGGGTGCAAGACGCGATAGCCCTGCATTTGCCGCACTCTGGCAATCACATCGGTAATCGTATAGTTGCGGACGTGCCCCATGTGCAGGCTGCCCGACGGATAGGGAAACATCGACAGCGCGTAAAATTTGGGCTTGCTGCGATCGTCAGAGGTGTCATCCATGCCCTCTGCTGCCCAGGTTTGCTGCCATTTTTCCTCAATTTCCGCCGGGTTATAACGGGACTCCACTCGCAAATGCTCCTACTCGATCGATTTGGCTCTTCATCATTCTATAAGATTTGGTTCTTTCCAAAAGGGTTTGGAAAGGGGTTGAGTTCGGGTACTAGGGCATGGGGCACCAAATTCAATAGTGAGAAACGATCGCGAAACGGATAATGATAATAAGGATAGTTAAATAGTCATTCATACTGACCCTAAAGTCCCCGGCCTCCCAATTTGGAGGGAAACCGAGCTAATCACGTTGACTTTCAAAGCCCCCTCGCTCTTTTGGAGCGGTAAGTCATCAATGGGAAATTTAGGGGGTGATGTAGAACTGCTCACACTGCTCCAACAACCTCTTAAAATCAACTGCTTGAAATCGCCTCGCAGCCAATTTCCATGCCCCAAGTCTCCTTTGATACTTTGATCGAAGCTGCCCGTTCCGGGACTCAACTCATCAGTTTTCCCACGGACACCGTTCCCGCCCTGGCAAGCAGACCCGATCGCGCCTCGTTAATCTACGACGCAAAACAGCGCAGCGAAACCAAACCCCTGATTCTCATGGGCAGCGACATCGAAGACTTGTGGGATTATGTCGTAGGTACGCCTGAGGAGCGATCGATCTGGCAAGAAACCGCCGCCCAATACTTGCCCGGAGCCTTAACCCTTGTCCTCCCCGCCAGCGAAAAACTGCCCCGTCAAATGAACCCCACTGATCCGACAACAATCGGCATTCGCGTACCCGATCACCCGGTCGCCCGTGATCTGCTGCGCCAAACTGGACCGTTAGCAACTACTAGCGTCAATCGATCGGGAGAGCCTGCGCTCAGGGCGATCGAAGACATTAATACTCAATTTTCCAACGTTCTCACCTTCTTCCC
>NZ_JACJOR010000238.1:0-21535 GCF_014695615.1 Leptolyngbya sp. FACHB-711 | reverse complement strand
GTCCCTGCCCCTGCCCTACTTCAGATAAAGGCAGCACTGCAACTGATTGAACGCCCTGTCCCACTAGCACCGCCGCCGCATTCGGTGTTGCCGGATAGTCGGTGTGATAAATACATTGATTTTGAGCAATTGCCTCGGCAAACAGCGCGGGCGTGGTCAGCCGATCGGGAAGCGCGTTGTCAGGCAGCGACACGAGTGCCTCCGCAGTCACATTATCAAGCTGACGCAGCACGATCGCCCCATCGGAGCAAGCAAAGGTTTTAAGCGTGGTGAGGGCAAAGGCAATTGTCTGCTCTGGACTGGCGGCGGTTTCTTGCTGGATCAGGCTTGCCAGGGTGATGCGGGTAGCCGTTTGCCATTCTCGCTTCAGCAAAGCGCGCCGCACAAAAGAACTCAGCAGCCCAGCGATTCCCACAGTCAGCAGTTGCCGGGTCATCATCTCATCCCAGCTTAGCAGCAGCAAAATTCCTTCCAGCGCGAGACTTGCCAGGACGATCGATCGCGTCGGAGGACGCAGCACAAACCCGGTAAAAATCACGGGAGCCAGCCACAGCACCGGAGCACAGCCGCTCAACACTTGCAGCCCCAGCAAAACCGTCGTCAAAGCCAGCAGCAAAGGTTCAAAGCTGGGCAGTCGCTCTGGATGGCAGTCTGGCATTGGAGGATGCTTGTGGCTCAGGAAACGGTTGCTCCATCGTTTTCCCATCAAGTAATCGCGCAGCAGAGTCAGGCGGCTAAACATTCTGAAATAGTTTGGGTCACGACCTCAGGCGCACTGATATGGGGAAAATGTCCCTGAGCATGGATGTTGATCAAGCGAGCGTGGGGAATATGTTGCGCCAAATATTCTCCGACCACTCGCGGCACAGCAATGTCATTGTTCGACTGTAGAATCGTAGTCGGCACTTTCAGCCGGGGCAATTCTGCCCGGTGGTCAGACTGAAAAATGACCCGCGCCACTGCCTGAGCAATATCAGGACGAATCGCAGACAGCGTATTGGCAAACTCGGTTGCCAGTTCAGGACGCTCGGGGTTGCCCATCGCGATCGGCGCAAAGCCACTGACCCAGGCATAGTAATTAGAAGACATTGCTTCGTACAGCGCATCCAGATCAGACTGCTCAAACCCGCCGATGTAGTGAGTGGCAGCATCATTCACATAGCGAGGCGATGCCCCAATAAAAAAGAGCTGGCTAAAGCGACTCGGATCAACCAGCGCAGCCAGCAAACTCACCATGCCGCTGACCGAGTGCCCCACAAGAATCACCTGCGATAGCTTTAACTCAGTACACAGCTCTAGCAGATCTTCCGCATAGCTATAAAGCGAACTATATCGGCGGGGGCTATAGGCAGCCATGTCCGAATTTCCTGCTCCCACATGGTCAAACAATACAATTCGGTAATCCGATTCAAATGCCGCAACTTGATGCCGCCACGCGGTCTGGTCTGAACCGAACCCATGAGCAAAAATGATGGTTTGCTTTCCCTGCCCCAGCATCTCAACATTATTTCGCTTCAATACACTGCTTAACATAACCATCGCCTGCACCAGATAAATTTCGTTGGCAGAGAGTAAAAGGACAAGCGAACGATCGCCACTGAAAAATTACCATTGATTTACAGCTGATTTACAGCGTTTCTCACCCAATAAAGGCACGAGGGTGCAGAGGCGATGCCACTTCTCGGTACTTAACTGGCATGAGAAGGGGGTATGAGGTTTTAAGAAGGGGTTTGAGGCGTATAAGGGGGTTCTAATTGCCCCCTAAATCTCCCATAAATGGAGGGCTTTAAGAGTAGGAGGCGGCTCGGTTCCCCCAAATCGTGGGGTTAGGGAGGGGGTTCCAGTCAGGAGCAGGACTTCTCAAACCTCTTCTATGTCAATCTTAGAAGGCAGCCCCGTGAATCAACCCAAACCAAACCAAACTTAATAGCACCCCCCGATCGCCCCATTCCTTTACCCTTTCATCTCCTCAGCCATCCCTTCTTCACCTACTCCACCCACACCTACTCCACCCACAACACTAACCCCTTCAGATACAGCCCCTCCGGGTGAAACAAATTCACTGGATGATCCGCAGGTTGCGTCAGATGGTGCAAAATTCGCACTGACCTGCCTGATTCGATCGCCGCTGCCAGAACTGCCCCCTGGAAATGATCGCGCTGCACGACTTGAGAACAGGAAAACGTCATCAGCACCCCGCCCGATCGCAGCCTGTTGAATGCTTGCAGATTGAGCCGCTTGTATGCCATTACTGCCTGATGTCGAGCAGACACGTTTTTGGCAAAAGCAGGCGGATCGAGCACAATCACGTCATACTGCCGATCGCAGGTTTTGAGAAAGACAAACACATCGTCGGTAAAGGCTTCGTGTGTGCCTTCGGGTGTGCCCGTTTGAAGCGGATTGAGGGCAACATTCTGTTTCGTGAGATCGATCGCCTTTGTGGAACTATCAACAGAATGCACGGTTGTGGCTCCGGCTTGCAGCGCGTAGACCGAGAATCCGCCCGAATAGCTAAAGGTGTTTAAGACCTGCTTCCCGGAAGCATAGCGGGTCAGCAGTTGGCGATGCTCGCGCTGGTCAAGGAAAAATCCAGTTTTTTGTCCGGTTTCCCAGTCCACCTGAAAGTGATGCCCGTATTCCCGCACCGGCTCGTCAGTTTTTTCGCCCAGCAGATATTCTGGCGTTGCGCCAAGCGATCGGGGCAGCACTGACGCACTTTTGTCATAAACGGCTCTCAGGCTTTCTCCATAAACCGCTTGCAGTCCAGCAAGAATACGCTGACGCTGCCCATACATCCCGATCGAGTATGCCTGGATCACCGCTGTGCCGTTGTACCAGTCCACAATCAGACCGGGTAGATTATCGCCTTCTGCATTAATTAATCGATAACAGTTAGTGGTTTCGCTCCCGGTTAAGCCGAGCTGCGAGCGAACCTGAACCGCCTGTTGAATGCGATTAGCAAACAGCTCATCCAGGTTAGTGACCGGATGAAAGGCAAGAATTTTAACGGCAATATTGCTGTCGTGATACAGCCCGGTTGCCAAATACTCGCCGCTGTCGCTGTACACTTCAACGATATCGCCGTCCTGTGCCTCGGCTTGCTTGATCGCCCCCGAAAAAATCCAGGGATGAAACCGCTTCACTGCGTCTTCCTTCGAGCGGCGCAAAATAACCCGCGAAAACTGAGGCATTGCCTGACCCTGCCTGTGAGCAACTTTTCCACTATAACGATCGAGCCAGAGGTCTGGGTCAAGATTCGGCTTACCAGCCTAGCGAACCTCTGCCTGTGGATCCCCCTGTTTCTGACCTGCTCGTATCAGCAGCCAGCCGATCGCGAACAGCACAACGCCAGAAGCTAAAAAGCCCAGATCCCACAGCAGCTCGTTCGGACCCGACCGCACATGGTGAATTTGCAGCAGATGGTGATCAATCACGCCTTCGACCAGGTTGAACAGTCCAAAGCCTGCCAGCATTGCCCCCAGCAGAACCCGCCCCGACCAGAAGCGATCGGCAGCACGTCCGGCACGCCACAGCAGATAAATCCCGGTTAGCGTCAGCCCATAATCGAGCAGGTGAAACAGCCCGTCGCCCAGCGTATTCAGCTCCAGTCCAGCAACAGTCATATCGGTTTCCACGCTGGAAAACATATGATGCCACTGCAAAAGCTGATGCAGAATAATGCCGTCAAAAAATCCGCCGATGCCCAAGCCCAGCACAACTCCGGCAATGATCAGGGGACGCGCCACCAAACGATCGATCGCCGCAGATTGCTGAACCGAGGAGGCGGAAGGAGGGTTAAGGGTCATGGCTACCTCATAAAATCCCTTGCTACAACCTGCCTTCGAGAATTGTGCCCTCTACGATCGCCTCATCCAGAATCGCATCCTTCAGGTTAGCGTCTTCTAGATTTGCGCCTTTCAGATTCGTTTTATCCAATTCGGCTTTCGTCAGGTTTGCCTGCTGCAGGTTGGCATAGTCTAGCTCTGCTCCCGTCAGGTCAGCTGCATACATTTCCGCTTCGCTCAAGTCTGCACCGGTCAGATCTGCGCCTTCCAGATTGGCACTGGTGAGGTCGGCTTGATCTAGAATCGCCCCTTCCAGATTCGCTCCGGTGAGCCGTGCCTCATCTAGCACTGCATCACTCAGATCCGCTTCTCGCAGGTCTGCTTCTCGTAGATCCGCTCCTTTTAGCGTGGCTCCGCTCAACACCGCTTGACTCAAGTTTGCGCCCCGCAGGTTTGCCCGATCGAGCATTGCGCCATGCAACACTGCACCGCTGAGGTTCACTCCTTCCAGACTTGCCTGACTCAGATCAGCAATGCTAAAGTCCCGTTCTCCTGCCTCGTATCGCCGCATCAGTTCTTCTGCATTCATTTCCGATCGCTCCGTATCCATCTCGCCAAGGTGTAATCAGGTGGAATCAGGTGTAATCACTGCGCTGGAATCACTGGCTGGAATCACTGCGCTGGAATTACTACGTTGGACGCATTGTGCTGGAATAATTAACCAGCCGTATTGTTACGCCGTATTGTTCAGCGTAATGAAACCCAGTTTGCAAAACGCCCCTCTAGAGGTACAGCTTGTCTTTATCCGTTTCTTCGCTCAAACCATTTCGTTTCGGCGGACTCAATCTAAATTTCAAGCTCCTGCTAAACCTCAAGCTCCTCAATCTCAAGATCGAGATACTGTTCAAATCGAAAAAACTGAAGCAGCTTTCCCAAGCCAGTTCCGTTATCAGTTGGCGTAATGGCTTCAACGCGCCGAACGGTCTCAGGAGTCAGGTATTTGAATATTTCATGCCTCAAAACTGGAATTGCTGCTTCTGGAAAGCCTTGCAGCTCTGGCTCGATACGCGCCAGCCGACTTTTTGCAAAATTCACCTGAAAGCGACAGCGACTTAATAAACGTTGCCGAATGTTTTGCGCCAAGGCTGGATTGGTTTCTTCGAGCTGATAGAGGGTGCCGTCTTGCAGGAGCGAAATCACGTCAGGATTTTCTTCCAAAAATAGCAGGCTGCCCTCCTGGTTATACACCTCGATGCCGTCCATTCCCAGCGCACCGATATCTGCCAGGGCAAGAATCCGAGTGACGATGGCCGGAGACTGCTGGGGGTCATAAAGCAACGGCTGATAAATCGCCTGCTCCTGAGAATCATAAGCGCAGATCGTGGCGTGGATTGCTTCTCGAATAATGGCAATATCGGTCTCGGTCAATCTGGCATGGCTGGAATTTTGCTGCTCTAGCTGCTGATTGGTCTGATGAATATAGGCGACAAGCTCCTCGATCGTGGCAATTTCGCTGACCCCGGGCGTTCGCCGCCGCGCCATGTGGCCTTGAGGATTGTGTTCAAAGAGCTGCACCATATCATGCGCCACCGCACACAGATTCAGCAATCGCCGCATTCGCTCCAGATCGATCGGTGTGGAATTGGCTGCGGCTTCCTGGGTTAAAGCCGGGTAAATTGCGTCAAAAATTTGGTGCGATCGTCGCTGAACGTTCCTGATGTGGGTTTCGGTATGGTAATAGAGCTTTTTTCGATCTGCTTCTTCAGCCAGCCGTTGCAGGGCAGCTTTTTCGATTTGAGCGATCGTTTCGGCAAAGGTTCGGGGAAGCTGAGACAGATCGTTCACAAATGGTAGGTTCAGCCGATCGTCTCCGTTCATAAAGCCTGCTTTACCCAGTGCAGATCGATTATCTACGGAAATCTCTTGGATTTCATACGTCTTGGGCAATAAGCGCAGCCGTTCACCCCGCTCAGCGCACGATTATTCCTGAAGTTTGCCAGCTTAAAAGGGGACATCGCCATCCGGGTCTGAATCCAGGGTTTCTAAAACAGGCTGTCCTCCAGGCAACGGTTCCTCCGGTAGGGCATTCACCGATTCGCCCTCGGTTTCATCATCCCAACACACAATTTGACCATTAAACATTTGAGCCAAACTTTTGGCAGCGCGAGTAACTTCATCTTCGGCAGTCCAGCTTGCAGCAGGTTCAACAAAATCACTGGCAGGCATCGCTGAAGCAGTAGGTAACGCCGTTTCAGAGGGGCGCACCGGCAGCCGAGACGGGTTAACTCCGTTGGGAGAACTGCTCTGAGTTGGCGGAACATTCGCTGATTCAAACGCCTTCGCAGGAGGAGATTCTTCTTTGACCTGGCGGGGAGCAGCAGGCGGAGCCGGAGGATACAGGGGGGTCGGCGGGGCAGGCATGGGGGCACTGGTCGCAGGCGTTATCTCGTTGCGCACCAGCACTTCCAGCGTCACTTTAATGGGCTGTGGATAGAGTTTTGCAAACGCAGCTTCGATGTTGGGCAGCCGATCTTTTGCCATCTTGAACAGATTTTGCGATCGTGCCCCAATCCGGGCTTCCTGTCCTGTGAAGTGAATGAGCTGGCACTGCTGCCGCAGCATGGTTTGCGTAGAAAAAGGCTGAACCAGACCCAGAACTTTTTCCCACAGTTCAGACCAGTCCTGCTGTGGCTCGATCGGGGGAGCAGGCGACCGATCAGGGGATTCTGGTTTGGGCGTTCCGTTGCTGGAGCCGATCGCCGTATGACCATTGCCGTTGCCATTACCATTGCCGTTGCCATTACCATTGCCGCTTGCTCCGGCTTGGGCTGCCGCAGGGTTACGGGTCGGAGTCGCGTTTTGCCGGGTTTCTTCGATCGCAGGTTGAGCAGGGCTGGCTTCAGGCGCAGGTTTTTGAACTGGCGGAGGCGCTCCTTCAGACGCAGGCTGAACAGGCGGAGCAACCGGACGAGGAGGCATCGTAATTTTGGGAACGGTCGTTGAACTTCCCAGATTGCCTGTAATATTGCCGATCGCCCCAGCGGGAAACCTGCTTTGCATTGCCGCAGGCAGTAGCCCGAGCAGCGTTACTTCCAACCACAGGCGTGGCTGCGTGGTGTTTTTCACCTGGGGTTCACAGGTGCGGAGATGCTGCTGTCCAGATAAAATCAGGCTCAGGTCGAGGGGCTGGACAAAGGCACACAGCTCTGCCCAAGTCTGCGGCGTGATTGCTACTAAGTCATGGCGATCGGGACTGGTTTTAGCAATCAGCATATCCCGATAAAAGCTGGTCAGATTTTGCAGCACCACCAGCGGTTCCCGACCCCGATCGAGCAATGCCCGCGACCGATCGAGCACTCCCACGCCATCATCTGCCGCCATTGCCTGCACCAGTGCCAGCAGCTCTCGTTCTGGAACCGCACCCACCAAATCCCAAACGCGATCGGCAGTAATTTCGCCTTCGAGCAAGCTCAACTGATCCAGCAAACTTTCAGCATCACGCAGCCCGCCCTGGGAAAGTTGCGCCACCAACTGAAGCGCTTCTGGGTTAATTTGAATCGATTCTTTAGCAGCGATCGATCTCAAATGGTTCACCATCGCGCCTAATTCAATCCGCCGAAAATCGAATCGCTGGCAGCGTGAAATAATCGTCGGTAAAACTCTTTGCGGATCGGTGGTGGCTAATACAAATACAACGCGATCGGGCGGTTCTTCTAAAGTCTTTAGTAAGGCGTTGAAGGATGCCGTCGACAACATGTGGCATTCGTCAATCACGTACACTTTGTAGCGACACTGAACCGGGGCAAACTGGGCGCGTTCGATTAACTCCCGAATGTTATCTACCCCTGTGTTGCTGGCGGCGTCAATCTCGATCACGTCCAGGGCAGAGCCGTTGGCGATCGATCGGCAAACTTCGCAGCGTCCGCAGGGTGTCTCAGTAGGCACATTGCTTTGCAGACAGTTGAGCGATTTTGCCAGAATCCTGGCACTCGATGTTTTTCCCGTTCCCCTGGCTCCGGTGAAGAGATAGGCAGGCGCGATTTTTTGCTGACGCAGGGCATAGGTCAATGTGGTGGCGATCGCCTCCTGTCCAACCAGTTCAGCAAAGGTTTGAGGACGATATTTATGATGAAGCGGCTCGTAGGGCAGGGGCGGGGTCGGGGTCGTCACCATGAGGGAGGGGGGTGAGGGAATGAGTGAATGGGTAGGGGAGGGACTGGGAGAGTCAAGATTTTAGCAAGTTTGGCTTGGGGTGAGCGGGAAATCTTGTGGTGAGATTCAGTCAACCAATGTTAAGGGAGTGCGTCAACTTCGGACGATCGCCCATTAAAAAAGAGATGATGGAAGTGAGCAAATGTTAGATCATTTATACTGCTGTCCATGACTTTAAAGTACGCCTATTTTCCGGGATGTGTGGCACAGGGCGCCTGTCGGGAACTTTACCAGTCCACTGGGGCACTGACCGAAGCCCTGGGAATCGAGCTGATCGAGCTTAAAAAAGCGTCCTGCTGTGGCTCTGGGACGTTTAAGGAAGACTCGCAGCTCATGGAGGACACCGTCAACGCCCGCAATATTGCCCTCGCCGAATCGCTCAACCTGCCCTTGCTCACTCATTGCAGTACCTGTCAGGGGGTGCTGGGTCACGTCGATGAGCGGCTGAAGGAGGCGAAGGAATCGGATACGGCTTATTTTGATAAGGTCAACGGTTTACTGAAAGACGAAGGCTGCTCTCCCTACAAAGGCACGTCTGAAGTGAAGCATCTGCTCTGGGCACTGGTGGGTGACTACGGGCTGGATGCCCTCTCGGAAAAAGTGACGCGCCAGCTCTCCGGCTTGAAGTGTGCGGCTTTCTACGGCTGCTACCTGCTGCGGGCACAAAAGCATTTGCCTTACGACGATCCCTACAATCCTCAGTCGATGGAGCGCGTGTTCGAGACGATCGGCGCAACGCCCATTTTCTATCGGGGCAGAACCCAGTGCTGTGGCTGGCCCCTTTCCAGCTATGCTCCGTCTCAGGCGTTTCAAATGGCAGGAAATCATATCCAGGACGCGATCGACTCTGGCGCAGACTGTATGGTGACGCCCTGTCCCTTGTGCCATCTAAACCTGGATTCGCGTCAGCCCGAAGTTGCGGATACGATCGGTCGCAAGCTCGGTTTGCCCGTGCTGCACTTGCCGCAGCTCATTGGCTTAGCGGTTGGCATCGAACCCAAGCGGCTCGGCTTAGAACGCCATGTGGTTTCGACTCGTCCGGTGCTGGAAAAGCTGGGGCTGTAATCACTGCCGGAAGTACAGATCCCATGACTTACTTCTGGAATTCAAAGTCCGCCATTTTTGGGGGATTTAGGGGGTAGTGTAGTCCCTCTCACACTCCCCAAATACCCTTTCAACAAACACCTCTAAGGAGTCGGTGGCACAACCAGCAGCACGGACTTGACCGATCGACCCACTGGGTTTCCTGCGTTATCCACAGAACCTAAGATCGTTTTGCCGTCATAGTACAGAGAAGACGATCCGCCTCCGTCCAGGTTCAATGCCTGTGTCACGCCCAGGGTTTTCATAAACTCCGCCAGTGCAGGCAGGGAAATGCCAGAGTTTGAGGGATTATTGGGCTGCTTTGCCACCATGACCAGCACCACGTCTCCCTGCTCGGTGAGTCCGATCGCCGATCGCGCATTGGGCTGACTGTAGCCGATCGCGTCTCGAATCACTGTCCCGTTTTCCACTGCCAGAAAGCCTTCTTGTTCCAGGGTGAGCGCGGGCAAAAGCTGCGGACCTGCCCCCAGCCCATCGATAAGCTGGCATCCAGCAGGGGTGGCTTCATTTTGCGGCGTGATTGCATAGCGCACTCCGTCCTCACACTGATAGCGGCGAAACTCCGATCGATTCAAAATCTTGTCCATATAGGGAGCCAGATTCGGGTTTTGCATCAGGCGATCGTTCAGTTTTGGATCGGCAACAAGCTGCCCCTGCTGCACTACATAGGAAGTGGAGAGCAAATTTTCCGGGTCAAAATATCCACCGTTGATTGCCCCAATCGCCCCACTAGACTTGACAAAGTTTTCGAGGGAATCTGCGCCCGACGCAACCCCCACTCGGACGATCGCTCCACTTCCGCTCGGAATCGTCAGCACATGAGCCGTTGCTTGGGGCAGCGTATAAGTTTCATAGCGAACTGTCTCTGCTGGATTAGGAGTAGGAGAAGCCATCTCACCAACAGATGGGTTGCCCGACGGATCGCCCGATGGATTAACGGAAAAAGCAGGCATTTGAGCAGTAGAGGCTGAGCGCGGGGGCGTTTGGGCCCGATGCGTTACCTGAAACAGCAGCACTTCCAGCCCCACAAGCAGTAGTCCAACAAGCCACCAACGTTTCACTGTTGCTCCTCAGGGATTTGAGTTGTCGAGTTTTTCTTCCCTGCCGTATTCTGCCTCAAATTTTTTCTTCAAGACAATCTTCTTAAAAGGAAGGGTGAAGGCAATTTCCAAGTCCTCAGTTAAAGTCCCCCCTTGAAGTCCCCAGTTATGGAGCATTGAGGGAGCATCTCAAAGACTTCTCAAATCGCTGCTTAGAGAACGCCCTGCCCAACTTAGATTGAGTCGATAAGATGCCTAACCCGACGAAAAATCGATCGTTTGAGACATGACGCGATAAATTACTCAGACAAGAAACAAAAATAAACCCAGACTATAGCAGCCTGGGTTTGATTTATTAAATGCCAGCGTATTTATACTGAGTTTCTCGCTGACGGCTTTATTTATCTATGTATTAATACTAGCCAGCAGCAGGGAGAAAGTCCATGACTTGTAATATCCCTTGATATTCTTTCGTACAATTATTTACAATTCCTCAGACAAGACATACGCAAGGCTGAGCTTTCATAAATTGATGCAAAGGTAATGATATAAACAAAGCGTTTGTTTGATAAGTGAGCACAGATTTTTGTGCTGTTCTGGGAACGAATCAGAGACGCTATTAAGGATAGGTTCTATGTCTCGTAAAATATCTCGGAAGACATAGCAGCTTGTAAGAATGCGTCAGCCCCCTTACTACGGTCTGCAACCTCAACTTCAGCACAAAACCTCTCCAATACAAAAAAACAGGTGAGCCTCGAAAGACCCACCCGTAGACAGCGTCAAGTATTTACCTCAAGCGTTTCCAGAAAACCCTGTTTCCCGATGCCTGCAAAAGTTTTGCTACGGCTGAGCAGCAGTTTGCTGAGGGTTAACACAGTTGAGCATTCGCAGGGTTGCCGCCGCCGCATAGTTTCGCTGAGCTGCGCTATTGGGCGAGAAGGCAGTGCCGCGCTCATTCACTGGAGAAGCTACATTACACACTGAGGACATCTGGCTGATCAGTCCGTTTGCCCAGTGACCGTTGGTATCGGAGAAGGCAGTCGCGGGACGGTTGCCCTGAAGCTGAGGCTGCTGACCTTGAAGCGACTTAGCATATTCACCTGCCCGACGCAGAACTGCCATTAGCTCTGCACGAGTCACAGGCTGAGCCGGTCGGAATGTGCCGTCTTCGTAGCCGCTGATCAGGTTGTTTTGCTTCGCAAACTGAATCCGGGCTGCGCTCCAGCGCGACGCTTCCACATCGGAATAAGGGTTGCCGCCTGCCTGAGCCGGAACGTTCAGATTCACGTTAGGTAGGCTATCGATCGCCCCCAACACCATTGAAACCAACTGCTCACGAGTCAACTCCGCCTGCGGGCGGAAGGTGCTGTCTTCAAAGCCAGAGATAAAGCCGACCTGAACGGCGCGATCGATCTCTGCCAGATAAATGTCGCCCACGGTATCGCGGAAGCGAGAAGTCGGTTGACCCGTGCCCGGATTCGGAGGCGTGACCACCGGAGCCGCTCCTGTACCGCCGCCAACTGCCCCGATCGTCGGCACGGCTGCACCTTCATAAGTAAGATAAACGTGGCCCAGCACGCTTTCGCCATACATCCGCTTGGTGAACCGCCAGCCCGAATTCAGGTTGATTTTGGCAAAGTTATTGGTGACGCCGTCAGTTTGCCCCAGCAGCAGCATTGGCTTAGAACGATCGCGCGACGCACCAACCAGCAGCATATCGTTATCTTTTTTCACGACGCGCAGGCTGTACTGCAAGCCCAGGTCTTCGCCATTCACTCGAATCGAGTAGCCGTTGCTGTCGGTGCTGCGTCCGCAAATTCCTGTGAAGTCAAACTGAACCAGCAGCGGATCAACGACCACCGGAGCTGCTCCCGATTCGCTCCAGCAAGGACGCGCACTAGAAACCTGTTCCAGTACCAAAAGCTGGTGGTTACTGCCGCCCTGAAGCGGAGCTGCAACCGCAACAAACTTACTTTGATCCACTTCTTTTTGCCCAAACTGTCCGGCGATCGAAGGAATGGCGGTTAATGCACTTGCAACAGCAGTGGTGGTGACAGCGGCAACGGCAGCAAGGCGACGAAAAGTAGACTTCATAGGAACACCTCGAAGACGAATGAATGAAAGACCGATGATGACAATTGCGATAGCAAAAAGGATTGGAATAAAAGGACCGTCTGGAACTAAAAAAATTGCAGTTTGAATCAGCCCTTTTCTACATTCTTCCGATTTCAACAAACTAGCTAAGGAATCAAAAGACGATCGCTTTAGCGGTAAATTCAGCTCACAAAATCAAAGACGGAAATCAAATCAAAAGTTCCCTAATTCTGTATCGAAAATGAGATGAACTATAGCCTGGAGGGAAATCTGAATTTCTGTTAAATCAGTCGAAGACGCAGAAAGATTTGGTTTGTTTCCTAATGCTTTTGCGATCGAATGATGGATCAGTAACTCATTGAGAAGAAATCAAGCTGATGATGGAGATTAGCAGAAAATTTAACCGCGTTCGTCCTCATCCGCTTGCCTTGACCTTCTTGCGATCGAAAATGTTCCAAAGGAATTGATTGTGAACTGGATTGTGAACTGGATTCTGAACCGAATCTGAACCGAACCGTCTTCTTGATTCCCCAATCTCGATCGCCTCTAAAAATCAGTGGCAGGATAGAGAAGGGACATGACTTGATCAAGACGCGATAAGACACTGTGACTGATCCTCAGACCTCCTATCATTCCACCGGGAACACTTCAGCCGGGAATCCTTCAGCCGCTAAAGCAAAAGACGAAGCGGGTTCGTATCGTGCGCCCACAGAAGCGTTGCAGGGCGTGGTGGAGCGGCTGACCTTTCACTCCGAGGAGACGGGCTATACCGTGGCGCGAATGAAGGTTCCCCGCACCAGTGAGCTGATTACGATCGTCGGCAGCTTTGCCAATATTCAGGCGGGGCAGACGCTTCAGCTTCAAGGCATTTGGCGCGATCATCCGAAGTTCGGGCAGCAGTTTCAGGTGATGCAGTATCGAGAAACCAAGCCTGCAACGCTAACGGGAATCGAGAAGTATTTGGGAAGTGGGCTGATCAAGGGCGTTGGACCCGTGACGGCAAAGCGGATCGTGGCTCACTTTGGCTTGGAGACGCTGGAAATTATCGAACATCAGATCGATCGCTTGGTGGAAGTGCCGGGAATTGCACTGAAGCGGGTCAAACTCATCCAGGCAGCCTGGGTCGAGCAAAAGTCGATTAAAGAAGTGATGCTGTTCCTGCAGGGGCACGGCGTTTCGACGACCTACGCAGTGAAGATCTTTAAGCAGTACGGCGATCGATCGATCGAGGTGGTGACAGAAAACCCCTATCAGCTTGCCAGCGACATTTACGGTATTGGCTTTGTCACGGCAGACACGATCGCCCGCAATCTGGGCATTCCTCCAGGTTCCACGTATCGCTATCGCAGTGGCATTTTGCACGTTTTGCGGGAAGCGGCGGACGAGGGTCACTGTTTTTTGCCGCAGGATGAATTGGTCGATCGCACGGTAAAGCGATTGGCAATTGCTGACCACCAGCCTGTTCCCGAAGAAATCGCGCCCCTGGTCGCGCAGTTGGCACAGGACGGCGAACTGGTGATTCAAGACAGTTTAGACCGGGGGTATTTGTGCTATTTGCCCACCTTTTACGGCGCTGAGTTTGGCTTAGCGGAGCGATCGCGGCGACTGCTGATCGAGCCGGTTCAGGTAGACCTGCCGCGTGTGCAGCGTTGGATCGATCGCTTTACCGAAAAAAACGGGCTTCAGCTCTCAGAGCAGCAGCGTCAGGCAGTCGAGATGGCAGCCCAGCAGCGCGTTCTGATTCTCACAGGCGGACCCGGAACCGGAAAGACCTTTTGCACGCGCACGATCGTCGCCCTCTGGAAAGCAATGGGAAAATCGATCGCCTTAGCATCTCCCACCGGACGCGCCGCCCAACGCCTGAGCGAAATGACCGGACAGGAAGCCAAAACGATTCACCGTTTGCTGGAGTTTGACCCATCAACAATGGGCTTCAAGCGCGATCGCGATAACCCGATTCCGGCAGAGGCGATCGTGGTGGATGAAGCGTCGATGCTCGATATCTTTCTGGCGAATTCGCTGATGAAGGCGATCGACCCAGAGGCGCAGGTGTTGCTGGTGGGCGATATTGATCAGTTGCCCAGCGTGGGTGCAGGCAATGTGCTGTCCGATCTGATTCATTCTGGCGAAATTCCCGTAGTGCGACTGACTCAGGTGTTCCGGCAGGCGCAAACCAGCCAGATTGTGATGAACGCCCACCGCATCAACCAGGGACAGATGCCGCAAGTCGAGCGAGTTTCCAATCAGCCGCGATCGGACTGTCTTTCGCTCAACGCACCTGAACCGCCAGACGGGGTGCAGGCAATCCGCGATTTGATTACCCACCTGATTCCCCCGCTTGGCTTTGAGCCCAAAGAGGTGCAGATCCTTAGCCCGATGACTCGCGGCGAAGTGGGAACTCGCAACCTGAATCAGGTCTTGCAGCAGCTCATCAACCCGCCCGGACTCGGCAAAGCAGAACTCACGCGCGGCGGCACAACGCTTCGAGTCGGCGATCGCATTATTCAGCAGGTCAACGACTACAACCGGGAAGTGTTTAACGGGGACTTGGGCGTGATTGAGGCGATCGATACCGATCAGCAGGAAGTGACGGTTTTGTTTGGCGATCGGCTCGTCAGCTATGATTACGCAGATTTGAATGAAATTGCTCTCGCCTTTGCCATCAGTATCCACAAATCTCAGGGCAGCGAATATCCGGTCGTGATCCTGCCCGTGTATATGCAGCACTATCTCTTGCTGTCGCGCAACTTGATCTACACCGGACTCACCCGCGCTCGGAAACTGGCGATCTTTGTTGGACCTCAAAAGGCGATCGGCTATGCGGTGCGGCAAGTAAAAGATCGAGAACGATATACGCTGCTGACGGAACGATTGCAGACGTAGGTGGGGAAGTGGGAAAATGAGGGGAAATTTGAGCAAGATTACGTTTTGGGTGGAGGCGGCTTTGCCGAAGCTTGAATAGAGCAGAATCTTGACAGAATCTATCGCGCTAGAGAAGATTTATTGCAATGGTTGCAACTGTTCCATCAAAATCGAAACCCTTGAACCGACGGATTTTTCTGACGCTCTGGCTTGCCGGAATTCTGGGCTCGATCGCTCTAATTCCCTATGCACTGACCCTTCAATCTGCTAATTTGGCAACGATTCAACTTCCGTTTTCGCTGCCTGTTGTCGTTGCGCTACAAATCGGACAATCCGCGATCGTGCTGGCAATTACGATCGCCGCAGGCTTATTCTTTGCCAATCGCATAGGGCTAGGGACACCCATCTTACGCGCTCTGCTTCAAGGAGAATCAGAAAGAGAGTCAGTGAGTGAGCGGGTCAAAGCGTTTGTGCTTCCGGCGATCGGTTGGGGCATTGTGGCATCGCTGGCGGTGTTGGGACTTGATGCGTTTGTGTTTGCGCCTGCTTTAGCTCAGCAATTGGGGCAGGCAAGCAGTCCTGTTGCAGCGGCGATTCAGCCTCCTGTATGGCAAGGGTTTCTTGCATCGTTCTACGGCGGCATTAACGAAGAAATTTATCTGCGGCTGTTTGTTCTTTCGTTGATTGCGTTCATTGGCAAGTTTATTGCTCATCGTGCCAATGGTCATCCGACGCGATCGATTTTGTGGATTGCGACGATCAGTGCAGCCATTCTGTTTGGCTTAGGACACCTGCCCGCAACCGCCGCGATTTTGCCGCTTACGCCGCTAGTGATTACACGAGCCATCTTGCTGAATGGATTAGCCGGGATTGGGTTTGGCTATCTCTACTTCACGTTTGGATTAGAGGCGGCGATGCTGTCTCACTTTGTTGCAGATATCGTTCTACACGGAATTGCGCCTCTGTTCCTGTAGAAATCGGCTTTACGCCATGGGCAATCTTCTCAGCTGGCTTGTGGAATGGTCGTCTTGCCCAAATTGGGCAGGCAAGATACCGAGCCCACACGCAATCTGTCGTCTGAGCTGTTAAATTGCAAACCGCTTTCACAAACCACCCTTTCAGCAGAGTTTATGGATCGTTGAGCGGCCAGGAATTGATATCATGCAGACGATCGCTATCTTGATTAAGCAGTGTTCAGTAAAATGATGAGAACAAACTGGCGAGGATATCGAATTGCAGCGTGGCTTGGAGAGCTTGTGCTGTTCATTGCAATTATTGCGGCGATCGCTCAGGGGCAGTGGAACAATGCGATCGCGCTGGCAGGATTCTGGATTGCGGCTCTGGTGTTTATTCTCACCGATGATAAGCTGCCGACCCTGTTTGATTTCCTGTTTGTGATTGCTGCCCTGTTGAATGCAGGCGGTTGGGTGTGGCGATTGTTTTATCAGCCTGGACCCTATGATGAAATTACCCATGCCTTCACTACCTTTGCGATTACGCTGGCACTGGGGTTTTTGGTGTATCGATCGATGCTGTCCGTGTTTCGCCAACATCCCTGGCTTTATGTGTTGACCGTTGCCAGTTTTGGAATTGCGATCGGTGCGATCTGGGAAATTATGGAATGGTCAGCCGGATTTATTTTTAATACTGAAGTGATTGGCGACGTGAACGATACGGTCACAGATTTAATTATGGATAGTTTAGGCGCAGGGTTTGCAGCAATGATTAGTCTTTGGGCACTGCGAGAACGCATCAGCCGACGATCGGTAAAGAGTTAGGCATCGGTTAGAAAAGGGAACCCCTGTAGGGCGGAGCGATGCTGATTCAAGCTATCCATTCAACCTGCGATGTTAGAGCTGAGATAAAAACGGGAAGAATTTGGCGATCGGGTCATTCCCTTCCACACCCTGCTGCTGTGCCCAAAACTCGCTGAGAAGGTGAATTTGCCGCAAGCCAACCACCAGATTCAGTCCGGGAATTGCAATCCACCAGACGGCGAGCGGTTTCTTCATGCCTGCATCCTGATAAATCCGGTTCACGGTGTGGTAGAGGCGAAACTGCACAATATAGATCCACGCAATGCCCAGCAGCGAAAACCAGCCAAACTCGCCCGACACATTGGGGTCAAACATTCGCAAGAGTTGAGGCACTGCCATCCCCAGCACAAACGGCAGCAAGCAAAGCGTTCCCGACCAGCCCGTGCCGTGGTAGCGACGCAGTTCTTCCTGAATAATCCACTTATAGGTAATAAAGCGTGTCGAACGTTTCCGTAAACGTTTGTTGGCAGGTTGGGCATTTGAAGCGTTGGGCACCCTTACGAGTCCGACCGTGTTGATAGATTTTGCTATGGTCGCAGAAGGGACAGCGTATAGCAGACACACTATCACGGCATTGCTTTTATTCTATCTATCCACACTTGTTTAGCGCACAACCCAGATTTGGGTACCTAAATCTGACAGTTTCTTCCCAATTCCTCGTCAATTGCTCTGGGATGCGAAGTCTTATGTCTCAGTTTCAGTAATCCAGTAGATCTCATTTCCGACCTTTGACCCACTCTAATTTACAGTCTCCTTGGAATGCCCTCACCACCTATCTCACACTTGTTTAAGGCATACCAACGTATAGCCTTCTCACCCTATTATCTTCAGGGCATAACTCTGTATTAAGGATTAACAAGTAAAGTATTATTGCTCCCACTACAGCTCCAAGGTATGCCATCTATCGTAGGAATAGAAATGACCGCTCTGCAACTGATTTCATTGCGTCTAAAGGCTAATCAAACTACCTTTGCTGCGTTGGGTACAGATAAAACTCGAGCACTAATCATCTACTCATATCATCAGTACAAAGAAGAAGATGAGTACTACGATCGCTGGCTACCACTTGCTCGAAGTTCTATATGAAGGAGACACTAACCGCGTTTACCGAGCTAAGACAGTGTCTAAGAGCGATCTAGAACCTACCTCTGTCATTATAAAAACACTGAGAGCTGAGTATCCAACAGTTGAGCAATTGACTCGATTAAGACATGAATACCAGATTCTGCAAGACCTAGAACCTGAAGGAATTGTTAAGCCTTTAGCGTTAGAAAATAATGGTAACGGGCTAGCCCTGATTCTGGCTGATTTTGATGGTGAGTCGTTAGCTAGAGCGATCGCCACACGACAACTCAACTTAGATATTTCTTTACAGATTATAATTCACTTATCCTCAGTTCTGGCACAGATTCATCAGCAACACATTATTCACAAAGATATTAAAGCTGACAATATTCTGGTTAACACAACAACAGGTGCAGTTAGGCTGATTGATTTTGGTATTGCTACACATTTAACAAGAGAAAAATCAACGATTAACCACGTCAACGTTCTCGAAGGAACGCTCTCCTATATGTCTCCAGAACAGACTGGGAGAATGAACCGATCGATCGACTACCGCACCGATTTTTATTCTCTAGGCGTTACTTTCTATGAAATGCTGACTGGACAGTTGCCGTTTCCAGCAACCGATGCCTTAGAGATCATTCACTGCCACATTGCTAAAACGCCAGTCCCGCCTTATCTTGTCAATTCGGACATTCCAGAGGCAGTGTCCGATATTGTCATGAAGTTACTCGCCAAAACAGCAGAAGACCGTTATCAAAGTGCACTCGGGCTGAAGGCTGACTTAGAGATTTGTCTAAAGATGCTGGAAGCCTCTGGTGCGATTTCCCACTTCAAGGTGGGAGAGTTTGATTTATTTAGCCAATTTTCAATTCCAGAAAAGCTGTATGGGCGCGATCGGGAAGTGAGTTTGTTAATGAGCACTTTCGATCGCGTTAGTACTGGCAAAGCGGAAGCCATACTGGTTAAGGGTTACTCTGGCATTGGTAAATCATCGTTGGTGAACGAAATCCGCAGACCGATCGTTGGTGCGAGAGGATACTTCATCTCCGGTAAATTTGACCAATTTCAACGCAATGTTCCTTACTCTGCGATTATTACTGCCTTTCAGTTATTAGTGAAACAACTGCTGACTGAAAGCGAAACCCAACTGGCGCAATGGCGAACTAAACTTTTAGATGTTCTGGGTAACAATGCGCAAGTCATTATTGATGTTGTTCCAGACGTGGAATTGATTGTGGGCAAGCAACCCGCTGCTGTAGAGCTGGCACCAACGGAAGCACAAAACCGATTTAATCTTGTTTTTCAAAACTTTATCCGTGTTTTCTGCTCACCAGAGCACCCGTTAGTTCTGTTTCTGGACGATTTGCAATGGGCTGATTCTGCCACGCTTAAACTGCTTGCTGTGATTCTAGACGATGCAGAAACAGGCTATTTGTTTTTAATTGGAGCGTACCGAGATAATGAAGTCAGTCCAAGTCATCCCTTGATGATGGCGCTTGATTTACTACGCTCTAAAGCCGTTGTCATTCATGAAATTACCTTAGCTCCTTTAGCCCTCGCAGATATTAGCCATCTCATTGCTGACACGCTGCACAGTAATGTAAGTTCTGTTCAACCGTTGGCCGAATTAGTCATCCGCAAGACATCTGGCAACCCCTTCTTTGTCAACCAATTTCTCCAGACGCTATATCAAGAAAGCCTGTTAACTTTCACAACTCCATTGAATGCAGATAAACCTTGCTGGCAATGGAATATTACCCAAATTGAGGCACTTGATATTACTGATAATGTTATTGAGTTGATGATTCAGAAGTTGCGAAAATTACCTGAATCTACTCAGCAGGTGTTGCAGTTGGCGGCTTGTATGGGTAATACGTTTGACTTGCAGACGCTTTCAATTATTTATAAGCGATCGCCAGTTGACACCCATCAAGATCTTTTGCCAGCTATTGAAGAAGGCTTAGTATTACCAACCTCTGAATTAACGCTTGCATCTGAAGACCTGATTGATACACATCTAGTAAGTCTGGAATTTAGATTTCTCCACGATCGGGTGCAACAAGCCGCGTATGCACTGATTGATCAAAGTTTTAAGCAAGCGACTCACTTGCAAATTGGGCGTTTGCTTTGGCAAAACACGTCATCAGAGACGTTATCAGAAAAGATATTTGAGATTGTTGATCACCTCAACTTAGGAATTGAGCTAGTTACCGATCCAGTAGAACGAGACAGAATTTCTCAGCTTAATTTGATAGCAGGACAGAAAGCAAAGATAGCAATGGCTTATGTTGCAGCTGTTGAATATTTGCAAGCAGGGATTGAATTGTTAGTTGAAGATAGCTGGACTGATCAGTACGAATTAGCATTAGCACTGCACACTGAAGCAGCAGAGTCGGCATATTTAAGCAGTGATTTTGAAGCAGTACAGCGATTCGTTGACATTGTGCAAAACTGCGCTAAAACTTTATTGGAAAAAGTGAAAGTATATGAGATTCAGATTCAAGCTCATGTATTGCAGAACAAACTGCTAGAAGCAATTAATACGGCACTACAAGCCTTAAAGCTGTTGGGAGTGAATTTTCCCGAAAACCCAGTTCCATTTGATATTGGACAAGCACTCTCCGAAACTGCGGTGATTTTGAATGGGAGACGAATTGAGGATTTAGTCGATCTGCCTCAAATGAGTGATCCCTGCAAACTAGCAGCCATTAAACTTTTAGCAAGTATCTTTGCTCCCGCCTATATTGCTGCTCCTGCACTGTTACCATTGGCGGTGTGCAAACAAGTCGATCTATCAGTCCAACACGGTAATGCTCCCGTTTCTCCTACTGCTTATGCCAATTATGGTCTTCTACTTTGCGGAATTGTGGGAGATATTGACTCGGGCTATCAGTTTGGTCAATTAGCTTTAGATCTGCTGTCAAGATTAAATACTCAAGAAATTAAAGCTAAAACGATCGTTATTGTCAATATCTTTATCCGACCCTGGAAAGAACATCTGAGAAAAACGTTAGAGCCTTTGATGTCGGCTTATTCTATTGGGATGGAGACAGGAGATTTGGAATTTGGTGCTTTTGGTCTATTAGTAAACTCCTATTTTGCTTACTACAGCAGCAAAGAATTGACTGCCCTTGCAAGAGAGATGTCAATCAATAGAGATGCAATTGATAAAATCAAGCAAAAAACAGCACTCAATTATCACGAAATCTATTGGCAGGCTACCTTAAACCTGCTGGGGCAAAGTGAAAATCCTTGCCGTCTCCAAGGTCAAGCCTACGATGAACAAATAGGGCTACCACTACACGAGCAAGCAAACGATAGAGCAGCAATTGCTTACACCTATTTGAATAAACTTTTACTTTGTTATTTATTTGAAAATTACTCAGAAGCGATCGAAAATGCCGTAATCGAAGAAGACTATTTAGACGCAGTTATCGCAACACCCCATATTTCTCTCTTCCATTTCTATGATTCTTTAATTAAGCTGGCAGTATATTCTGATGCCCTCCAGTCCGAACAGCAAGAAATTCTTGGCAGAGTAAAAGCTAATCAA
>NZ_JACJOR010000237.1:0-7137 GCF_014695615.1 Leptolyngbya sp. FACHB-711 | reverse complement strand
TGATCGGATGCGCTATCTGACTCAGAAGATTGAGGTGAGCGATATTGCTTTTATTGATCTGAGAAACCCAGATATGCCCCGAATTGAGACAACTCAAGTGGTTTCACCAATCCTCAGTGCAGCTGAAAACGTACCCGAGAACGCAGCCGAAAATGCAGAGGACGATCAATTCCAGCAAACGATCGAGCCATTGACCGAATCAATCGATGCCGTTTCAGGTGATGCAGCGTCAGGCGAAGCAATGCCATCAGAAAATCAATCAGACATCGGCACAACCGAGCCAGCGGGAGAAACAAATCTTTAGCAATGCTTTTTTAGCCGCAGCTAAAATTCACGCTTCACCAAACTGCTGAATTGACGCTTTATTAAACTGGAGAATCGAAAATGAAAGCAACCTGTTTTGTAAGTTCAACCAGCGTTTTAAGCAGGCGAAAATACGATCGATCGAAACTGAAAGAAGACGGTTGCTGACTGAAACTATTCCAAACGAATCGAGCATCTTGGTGATTCGATTTCATAAATTAGTTTCACAAAAGTTAACTCAATGGTTCGACGCTTGCTTTCCAGGAATTCAGCGATTTCTCCTACAATTCTGCTAACAATGCAGAGCAAACCCGAATCAGGCAGCATAGACCAGGACAGTGCAGTGTAACCCCGAATTTAGATTTGGTTTTTCCTGCAACTTACCCTATATTTATCTAGAGTCATCCTGCTTTATAAAGCCTTTGAATCCTACACTATCTAAATTCCGATGACATTTAATAGTAGATTAGAAAATACCCATAACGACTCCCCTGATGCAAATCAGGGTAATTCCGCTTTGTCCATGAATTCAACTAACCCCTTTAGCTCAAACTCTGGGGTAAACTTGGGACAACGTGACGTCAAAGGCGCACTGGGAGAAGAAGCCAGGAGTGGAGAAATTGTGCCGAGTAGTGTAGCCAGAATTAAAGTCATTGGTGTAGGTGGTGGCGGCTGCAATGCCGTGAATCGGATGATTGCCAGCGGAGTTGCGGGCGTTGAATTTTGGACGGTGAATACCGATGCCCAGGCGTTGACTTATACGGCTTCTTCAAGCTGTCTGCAAATTGGGCAGAAGCTGACGCGAGGCTTGGGTGCAGGAGGAAATCCGGCGATCGGGCAAAAGGCAGCAGAAGAGTCTCGTGATGAGATCGCGGCTGCGCTGGAAAATGCGGATCTCGTCTTCATCACCGCAGGCATGGGTGGCGGCACGGGAACGGGAGCTGCGCCGATCGTGGCAGAGGTTGCCAAAGAAGTCGGTGCGCTGACGGTCGGAGTTGTAACCCGTCCTTTCACTTTTGAGGGCAAACGCCGCACTAATCAGGCAGACGAAGGCATTTCTGGACTGCAAACCCGCGTTGATACGCTGATTATTATTCCGAACGACAAGCTGCTGACGGTCATCTCAGAGCAGACGCCTGTTCAGGAAGCATTCCGTGTGGCAGACGATATTCTGAGGCAAGGGGTGCAGGGTATCTCCGATATCATTACCATTCCTGGTCTGGTGAACGTGGACTTTGCCGACGTGCGGGCAGTGATGGCAGACGCAGGTTCTGCGCTGATGGGCATCGGGGTTGGTTCGGGCAAGTCCAGAGCTAGGGAAGCCGCCACCACCGCGATTTCTTCGCCACTGCTGGAATCGTCGATCGACGGAGCAAAGGGCGTAGTCTTCAATATCACAGGCGGTAGCGATCTCACCCTGCACGAAGTGAATGCGGCGGCTGAGATTATTTACGAAGCAGTAGACCCCAACGCCAATATTATCTTTGGGGCAGTGTTAGACGATCGGCTTCAGGGCGAAGTGCGAATTACGGTGATCGCGACCGGATTTTCGACTGAACCTCAGCCCCAGCCTGCTCAAACCTCTAGAGTGTCTCCCTTAAAACGAACGCCTCCTGCCCCGCCAACGATGACCCCGCCTCCGCAGCCGCTTCCCCCGACTTCAGAGCCGCGCACCAAACCGGGACTCGATATTCCTGAATTTCTTCAGCGTCGCCGTCCACCCAAATATTAAATGGCTGTCCCGACGCGTCCTTCACCCTGGACAATCGGGCTGATTTTGACGATCGGCGTGCTGTCGGTTTCTGCGTCGGCAGTTTTCATTCGGCTAGCATTGCAGGCAGCAGGCGTGTCAGGCGTGGGGTTTAGTTTGGTGCTAGCGGCAAGTCGGTTGACGATCGCCTCTCTCATCCTGGCTCCCACCTGGAGGAACTTTGCTGGCTTCAAGCTCTCGCCGCGCAGCTATAGCTTCTCGATCGCCGCAGGTGCATTTTTAGCAATTCATTTTGCCACCTGGATCGCGTCGCTGTCCTATACTTCGATCGCAGCTTCGGCAACGCTGGTGACGACCAATCCCGTGTGGGTTGCGCTGCTGTCCTGGCTCTGGCTGGGGGAAAAGCTAAACAAGCTGACGATCAGCGGAATTGCCGTGACGCTGCTAGGGGGCGGACTGGTTGCGCTGGGCGGAAATACCGCAATGGGCGCAGGCAGCAACCCGCTCTTGGGAAATGCACTGGCATTGATTGGCTCCTGGGCGGTCAGCCTTTACTTTTTGTTGGGACGAGAAGCACAGCAGCAGGGACTCTCGATCGGCAATCATCTCGTGCTCACTTACACAACAGCGGCTCTGCTCCTATTCCCTCTGCCGTTGCTGTTAGGTACAGGCTACACCGGGTATCCGATCGCCGTGTATGGTTATATTCTGCTAATTGCTTTATTTCCGCAGCTTATTGGACACAGCAGCCTGAATTGGGCAGTGTGCTGGGTATCGCCAACATTGGTGACGCTGACCATTTTGGCAGAACCTGTAGGGTCGAGTTTGCTGGGGGCGATCGTCTTTCAGGAGAATCCAGGTTTTGGGGTGCTCCTGGGAGCGATCGTGATTCTGAGCGGAGTTGCGATTGCTGCTTGGGGGTCGCGATCGGTTCAGGACCAGTAGGATGCTAACGGCATGGGCTTCCTGCATGCCCAAATTAAATCAGCGGTGGGATGGGCATCTGCTTTGGGCAAGTGAGGACACCCACCCCACTAATATTCCCCATTAATATTCAATTCAATCGGCGGGATGGCGGCGTTGATGCCAGTTCCAGGCATCACGGAGAATCTGGTGAATATCAGCGTGTTGGGGATGCCAGCCAAGGATTTCTTTTGCCTTGCCGCTACTGCCGATTAGAGCGGGGGGATCGCCGGGACGACGATCGCATTCCACGACTTTGATCTCTCGTCCGGTCACTTCTCTGGCAGCGTCGATCACCTGCTTCACCGAGAAACCGCTGCCGTTACCCAGATTAAATTTCGCACTCTCCTTGCCCTGCATCAGATATTCCAACCCCAGAACGTGCGCTGATGCCAGGTCTGTGACATGGATATAGTCACGAATGCAGGTTCCGTCGGGCGTGGGGTAGTCTGTGCCAAAGACGGAAATCGAATCGCGCTTGCCCAGAGCTGTCAGCAGCACCAGGGGAATCAGGTGAGTTTCAGGCTGGTGATCTTCACCGAGCCGTCCTTCGGGATCGGCACCTGCGGCGTTGAAATAGCGAAAACAGACCGACTTCAGCCCATAAGCCACATCAAAATCCGCCAGAATGCGCTCGACCATCAGCTTCGTTGCCCCATAGGGATTGATCGGGTTTTGAGGATGATCTTCAGGAATCGGCACCGCAGTCGGAATGCCGTAGGTGGCGCAGGTTGAGGAAAACACAAACTTTTTGATATTGGCAGCGACCATTGCTTCTAGCAGCGTCAGCGTTCCAACCACGTTGTTTTGGTAATATTTCGCTGGATCGGTCACGGACTCACCCACGTAGGCATAGGCAGCAAAGTGCATCACGGCAGCAATGTCACGGCTAGCGAAAAGCTGATCCATCAATGCCCGATCGCTTGTATCACCCACGATGAGTTCAACTTTCAGCACGTCTTCGACCAGTTCGCGATGCCCATAGACCAGGTTGTCGAGCACGACCACGTTATAGCCTGCCTGCTGGAGTGCTAGCACTGCATGGGAGCCAATGTAGCCTGCGCCACCCGTTACTAAGATCGTTGGTTTTGCCTCAGACACGTGCCTTCCCTCCTGATAATTGCTTACATCACCATAGCGATTTTCGTCGATCGATCGCCTCTGCCGCTTGGGGTTTGATTAATTCTTTATCGAACTCTAAAGCAAGAGCGTTTGCTTTTTGGCAAGATGAAGGCGCACCTCATCAGGACAGATTAGGAAGAAGAATGGCGGTGGTGATTGCAGGCGATCGAAGTGGAGTGGGAAAAACAACTGTCACGCTGGCGTTGCTGGCAGCACTGCGGCAGTGGGGATCAGTGCAATCTTTTAAGGTTGGACCCGACTATATCGACCCGATGTTTCACTCGTATGTGACCGGGCGATCGTGTCGCAATCTTGATCCGGTTCTGACTTCTGAGGCGTATGTGCAGCAGTGTTTCAGCCAGCAGACGCAAACGGTAGACTATGCGCTGGTGGAAGGCGTCATGGGACTCTTTGACGGGGCAGGAGCATCCGATTGGGCAAGTACCGCACATATTGCTCGTTTGCTCGATTTGCCCATCCTGCTGGTGCTGGACTGCGGCCGCATGGCACGATCGATCGCCGCTTTAGTCCACGGATTTCGATCGTTTGATCCCACTCTGCGGTTTGCTGGGGTTGTTCTGAATCGGGTCGGCAGCGATCGACATCTGGAACTGCTGCAAGCTTCCCTGGAACCGCTGAATTTACCGATTTTGGGTGTGCTGCGTCGTCAGGCAGAAATTACGATTCCCGATCGCCATTTGGGGCTGGTTCCGACGGATGAATTGCCGCAGATGCAGGATTTGCTCGATCGGTTGGGGACTCTGGGGCGGGAGGGGTTTGATTGGGAAAAGCTGTTGCCGTTGATCGAGGCGGGAAAGGGAATAGGCCCTCAGGCGAACCGCCCCCTAAATCCCTCTATTCTGGGGGATTTTGAGATGCAGCGTGTGGAAATTCCATCGAGCGGTATTCCTTCCTTTATGGCGACTGAAGCACAAACTGATCGGTTGCGGGTTTCGCTGGGCGAGAATCGTCCTCGCATTGCAGTTGCTCGCGATCGAGCGTTTAGCTTTTACTACGCGGACAATCTGGATTTGCTCGAAACGCTGGGGGCAGAGCTAGTTGACTGGAGCCCGTTAATTGATTCTGAACTGCCCGCAGGCGTGAACGGTTTGTATTTTGGCGGAGGATTCCCGGAGGTTTTTGCGGCTGAACTTGAGGCAAATTCTCAGGCACAGGCATCGGTGCGATCGGCAGTTTTAGCCGGAATGCCAACTTATGCAGAATGTGGGGGGCTGATGTATCTGAGCCAGGGTATTGTCGATTTTGAGGGGCAATCCTGGCAGATGGTGGGAATTTTGCCCACTATCGCCCAGATGGGCAAACGGCTGACCCTGGGCTATCGGCAGGCGATCGCCTTGCAGGACAGTCCTTTATTACCGCAACAGGCGATGGTTTGGGGACATGAGTTTCATCGATCGACTTTGACTCAGCCTCCAGTTCCACCGCTTTATCAGATCCGGGGTTATGATGCCACCAGTTCAGTTTCGACTGAAGGATGGCGGCTACATCAGGTTCATGCGTCCTATGTGCATCTGCATTGGGGTGGCGATCGCCGCATTCCATTCAATTTTTTGAGAGCTTGCGGGCAGTTTGAGTAGGGCAATGGCAGCCTGTGACCTGTAGCCATGTGTCAGCCATGCGTCGTTTTCGGTTCTTTCCTCCGTTCTTTCCATCATGTCCTTATCGATCGTGCTTGCTGAAATTCAAGAAGTGAGCCTGCCGTCTCAGGGGAGCTTTGAAGAAATTGTCGTTGGTTGGATTATTCTGCTGCTGGTGGCGACGGGGGTTGCGCTGCTGTCGCGCTGGTTTCGCATTCCCTATGTGACCGGATTAGTGCTGGCAGGTTTAGTTATCGCGCCCTGGATTCCCGATCGCGTCAGTCTTGATTCGTCGCTGATTTTGAATTTGTTTCTGCCGATCCTGCTGTTTGAGGCGGCGATCAATACCGATGTTAGTCGGCTCCGCAGCACGGTCAAGCCGATTTCGCTGTTGGCAGGTCCGGGTGTGGCAATTGCAACGGCGGTGACGGCGATCGGCATCAAATATGCCCTGAATCTGCCCTGGATTACGGCTCTGATTCTGGGCGTGATTTTGGCGATTACGGATACGGTGTCAGTGATTGCGGTGTTTAAGGAAGTTTCCGTTCCGTCGCGGCTGACGACGATCGTGGAAGGCGAAAGCTTATTTAACGACGGCGTTGCGCTGGTGCTATTTAATCTGGTCTTGCAGGCGAACCTGAACGGCTCTGTGACGATCGCCGATGGCTTTGAAGCCTTGATTGTGGTGATTGTGGGCGGTACGTTGGTGGGGCTGGCGTTGGGCTATCTGGGGGCAGGACTGTTTGCCCGATCGGATGACAATCTCAGTAGCATTCTGCTGACTGTGGCGCTGGCATTAGGTACGTTTCAGGTAGGTCACACGTTAGGAGTGTCGGGCGTGGTGGCGGTTGTGGTGGCAGGGCTGATGGTGGGCAACGTGGGGCAGTCGCGTCAGGTGGCAGCTTCTAACCGCGTCACGCTCTATAGCTTCTGGGAATACGCCGGATTTGGCGTAAACACGTTTATCTTTTTGCTGATTGGGGTGGAGGTGAATCTGATTTCCCTCTGGCAGACGCTTCCCGCCGTGCTGCTGGCAATTTTGACGTATCAAATCGGGCGAATTCTCGCGGTTTATCCCTTGCTGACCCTGGTAGGCTGGATCGATCGCCCCATTCCCCCTCGCTGGAAGCACGTTTTATTTCTGGGCAATATCAAAGGATCGCTGTCGCTTGCGCTTGCCCTCAGCCTTCCCGAACTGCTGCCTGGCCGCAGCGATGTCATTACGATTGTCTTTGGTGCAGTTCTTCTTTCCCTTGTCGGTCAGGCCTTGAGTCTTCCCTGGTTTGTGAAACGGCTCCGGCTTTCCGCAGTCTCCCCGACTCAGCAGCACACCGAAGAACTGAGGGCGCAGCTCATTATTGCCAAAGCCGCCCAGGATGAACTCGACAGCCTGCTAAAATCCGGCGTTTTGCCCAAAGCGATTTATGAGGAAATGCGATC
>NZ_JACJOR010000236.1:0-10164 GCF_014695615.1 Leptolyngbya sp. FACHB-711 | reverse complement strand
ACCCAGAAGAAATTAATCACCTTGTGCAATTAAATATTGCAGCAGGCAAGCGGGCAAAAGCTTCAACTGCCTACATTCCAGCGTTAAGATTTTTTGATACAGCAAGTCATCAACTCTCGCCCGATGCTTGGAATACTGACGGTCCTAAGGTCTTCAATCTCTTCACCGAATTGGCAGAGTGTGAGTATTTAACAGGAAATTTAGATCGGGCAGAGGCTTTGTTTCAATTACTCCTAAGCAAAGCTCAAACTAATTTAGATTGGGCAACGATCTATATGCTTCAAATCAGGCTTTATCAAGTTGCAGGGAAATTCGACGAGGCATTTAGAGTTGGATTAACAGCGCTTAGGCTATTTGAAGTTACGTTTCCCGAAACAGATGAACAGGTACAGAAGGCAATTGATTTAGAGAAGCAACAGGCAACCGTAAATCTGGGCGATCGTCAAATTGCTGACTTAATTGATGCTCCAGTCATTCAAGACCCAACTCTAAGAACCATTATTAGTCTCCTCACCTCGATGGGACCCCCTGCCTATCTTAGTAAGCCTAACTTATTTCCCCTGGTTGTACTCAAAGCTCTCAACTACTCGTTGAAATTTGGTAATACCGAAGAATCCTGTTTTGCCTACAGTATGTATTCCATGCTGCTGGTCTCGATGTTTCGAGATATTCCTGCAGGTTATGCTTTCTCAGAAATGACGATTCGATTAAATCAGAAACTAAATGACCCCAAATACAAGGGCACAGTTCTCCACATTCACGGGAGCCATATCAACGTCTGGAGACATCATATGGCAACAGATTTGCCGTTTCTAGAACAGGGATTCCTGGGTTGTGTGGAAGCGGGCGACATCACAATGGCAAATTACAATGGCTTCCAGGGTTCCTGGCAAATGATTGAAGCCATTACTCCACTAATGGATGCCGATCGCGCCATTCAAAAATATCTTGCGTTTGCCCACCAGTCGAAGCACGAAGCAGCCTACCAGACGATTCGCTTGCAGCAGCAATTGATTCTCAATTTACAGGGACAAACGCCTCACTCCCATACGCTAAATGGCGATGGATTTGATGAGGGGCAGGCTCTGGCAATCTTGAAACGAACAGAATTTGCTAGCGGCATTGTTTTTTACTACATCATCAAGCTGATTGTCTTTTTCACCTATGAGCAATATCAAGAGGCACTTCAGTCTGCTCAGGAAGCATTCAAAGTTCTAGGTGCAGTGCGATCGCTGCCGATCGAAGCCAATTACTTATTGCATCACTCTCTCGTCCTAACAGCACTTTATTCAAGCCAATCCAGCGAGGTTCAGACTGAATATCTAACAACATTACAGCAACAGCAACAGCAGCTCCAATATTGGGCAGATTATTGTCCTGCTAACTTCTTACATAAAGCATTGTTAGTTGCGGCTGAAGTTGCTCGAATTGAAGGACGTGATTTGGAAGCAATGCGTTTGTACGAGCAATCTATCAAATCTGCTCAGGAGCATGAGTTTGTGCAGTATGAGGCATTAGCGTATGAATTGGCGGCAAAGTTCTACCTGAATCGAGAATTTGAACCGATCGCCAAAACTTATTTTCAAGAAGCGAGAAATGCCTACTTGCGCTGGGGAGCAGTGGGCAAAGTGAAATATCTTGAAGACCGCTATCCAGCTCTGCTGCCTCGGCTCAAACCAGCTTTTCCTAAAGATCCTGTAACTTCCTCTAGCACAACGTTTGTCAGCAGTGGAGCACAGCTTGATATTTTGTCGGTGATTAAAGCATCACAAACCATTTCCAGTGAGATCGTTCTATCCGAACTGCTAAAAACGCTAATGCAGATTGTGATCGAGCAGGCGGGAGCCGAAGTGGGCTATGTGCTGCAATTTCGTCGCAATCGGCTAGTGATTGAAGTCGAAGCTAGAGCAAATCGCGCGAACGAGCAACTGAGTATTCAACACTTTATGGCAAATGCTGAAACTTCATCGCTTGTTCCTCAATCGATTCTCAACTATGTGCAGCGAACCCAAGAAACAGTCATTTTAGAAGATGCTGCAACATCTACTCTTTTTTCAGAAGATCAGTATGTTATTCGTAATCAGCCCAAATCTGTCCTGTGTCTACCGATCGCTCGCCAATCTAAACTCATTGCTATTCTGTATTTAGAAAATAATTTAGCAACCAAAGCGTTCACGCAAACCCAGCTTTCTGCATTGGAGATCTTATCAGCTCAAATCGCGATTTCATTGGAAAACGCTCAACTATATCAGGAATTAGCCGAAAGCCGAGAACAGCTCAATCTGGCTTTGCAGTCTGGGCAAATCGGCGTTTGGAGTTGGGACGTGATGAACGACCGGATCGAATGGGACGACCAGATGTATCAAGCATTCGGCGTGAGCCGTGAAACGTTTAGCTGTACGTTAGAGGCTGTTCTGGGCTGTATTCACCCCGACGATCGCGACTATTTCACCCAAACGCTCAGCCAAACTTTGGCAGATCGAGTAGAACATAAGCTGGAATATCGAGTTGTTTTTCCTGATAGCACGATTCACTATATTGCAGCAAGAGGTCGTCCCTTTTTTGACGAAATGGGACAGCCGATTCGGATGACAGGAATTGTACTGGATATCACCGAACGTAAATTAGCAGAAGAACGACAGTTACAGCTTGTCCAGGAGCAAACTGCCCGTGCTGAAGCAGAATCTGCGAACCGGATGAAAGATGAGTTTTTGGCAGTGCTATCCCATGAGCTGCGATCGCCCCTTAATCCCATTCTAGGCTGGTCACGGCTACTGCGTACCCAAAATTTGCCTGATGCAAAAAGAGTACAGGCATTGGAGACGATCGAGCGTAATGCCAAACTACAATCTGAACTGATCGAAGACCTGTTAGATGTATCGCGAATTCTGCAAGGGAAACTGAGTCTCAATACTGCTCCAGTGAATTTAGTGCCAACGATACAAGCAGCCGTTGAAACAGTGCGCTTAGCAGCAGAAGCAAAATCAATTGAGATTAAGATGAGTCTTGCTCTTCATGCTGGACTAGTGCTGGGAGATTCAAATCGCTTACAGCAGGTTGTCTGGAATCTCCTTTCCAATGCGGTGAAGTTTACGCCAGCCAGAGGACGGGTAGAGGTTAAGCTAGAGCAAGTCGAAATTGAGCATAACGAATTGGAGATTCAAAATGGAGCGAACTCTCAGCTTGCTTACGCTCAAATTACTGTGACTGATACAGGTAAAGGCATTCACCCATCGTTCCTACCCCATGTTTTTGAATATTTCCGTCAAGCTGATAGTACGACAACTCGTAAGCATGGAGGCTTAGGGTTGGGGTTAGCGATCGTGCGTCATTTGGTCGAACTACACGGGGGCACGGTTCAAGCCGAAAGTGAGGGAGAAGAGTTGGGAGCTACCTTTACGGTCAGACTCCCATTGATGCCTACTCAATCAACAGTGGATGTAGATATTGAACCCCTAGCACCCGCATTTATCCTAAGTGGGCTTCAAATTCTTGTGGTTGACGACGATACCGACACTCGCGAGTTTGTTGCCTTTATATTAGAACAAGCAGGAGCTAACGTTTTAACAGCCGCTTCAGCCGCCGAAGCATTGGCAACACTATCGCAGTCCCTGCCAAATCTCCTGCTCAGTGACATTGGAATGCCAGGAATGGATGGCTATATGCTGATTCGTCAACTCAGAAACCTACCTCCAGAACAGGGCGGAACCATTCTGGCGATCGCCCTCACTGCCTTTGCTGGAGAAATGAATCAACAACAAGCTCTGGCTGCTGGGTTTCAGATGCACATTTCAAAGCCTATTGAGCCTGAATATCTTATCTCTAAGATTGCTAGTCTGGTCGTTCGTTCAATGAGCTGATATTTGTCCTGAATTCTCTGAAAGTGATGCGTGTATGGAACTGAACCCGATGAATGCAAACAGCGATCGCCTGTCGTCAGAACCATTGGCGCAGTTTCCTTTTCAGGCTCAAACGGCTAGGGAACCATTTGCCGCTGTGGTGGAAAACATGGCGGAGGCATTTTTTGCGCTGGACTTAACCGGACGTTGTACCTTTCTCAATGCCAGGGCAGAACGACTGTTTGGTGTCGATCGTACCAATCTGCTCGGCAAAACCCTGTGGGATGTTTTCCGGGTTGACCCCTCATCTCAGCTCTATCAGCAGAGCCAGCAAGCGATTACCAGGCAACTGCTATCTGTAGAATTTGAGCCCGTGGAATTTGAAGAATTCTACTCGTCCTTGAATCGATGGTTCATAGTGCGGCTATTGCCAATCCCAGAAGGTTTAGCTGCCTATTTTCTGAACACTACCGAGCGCAAGGCAATAAAATCCGCTTTGCAAAAGCAGCAGGAGTTGCTGAGAACGCGGTTAGACAACGTTCAAGCAGGAATGAATGCTTCTGACATCAAGGAACAACCGAAGCTGCTTAATTCGGTAGCACAGTTGTCTCTCAATGAGCCAGAACAAACCCAAAGTCGCTCAGCATTTCTGGCGGAAGTGAGTGAAGTGCTTGCTTCCTCGCTGGACTACGAACAAACACTGCAAAGCGTTGCACAGTTAGCGGTACCTTATTTTGCTGACTGGTGTGCTGTTGATTTCTTAAATGACGACGGTAGCATTAACCGGGTTGCCGTTGCTCATTCTGACTCGGAAAAAATTCAGTTGGGCTGGGAGGTGGCTCATCGCTTTCCCAGACATTTGGATGACGGGTATGGCATCTCTAAAGTGATGAAAACTGGACAGAGCGAAATTGCGATCGCCATTACTGATGAGCAGCTCGCGGCGGCTGTCACAAACCTTGAATATCTGGAAATTTTACGCGGATTAGGCTTGAAGTCTGCTATCACTGCTCCCCTTCAGGCCCGTGGACGAGTGCTGGGCACCATTTCCTTTGTATTTGCCGAATCTAATCGCCACTATAGTTTGAAAGATCTGGAGCTTGCTGAGGATCTGGCACGTCGCGCGGCGATCGCGATTGATAATGCCTACCTCTACTACAGCGCCCAACAGGCAAAGCACGCTGCCGAAACCGCCGCCGATCGCACTGCCCGCCTCCAAACCGTGACCGCTGCGCTCTCAGAATCTCTCACGCCTGAGCAGGTTGCAGAGGTCATTGTGGAACAGAGCATGGCAACTTTAGAAGCGACGGCTGCCCTGGTGGTTTTAGTTAGCAAAGACCGGACGGAACTTGAAATTGTTAAATCGGTTGGATATGCAGAAGACCTGGTGAAGAGTTGGGGCAGATTTTCAATCAATCTGGATGTCCCTTTAGCGGAGGCGGTCAGAACCGGAGAGCCAGCCTGGGTCGAAAGTTTCCTCGATCGGATTGCCCGCTATCCGCACTTGGCTTCGATCTACAAACGCTATGATTTTGAATCCTGGATGGCGCTTCCCCTGGTGGTTGAAGGGAGATCAGTAGGTGGGCTACTGCTGAGCTTCATGAAGTTCAGAAATCCAAGCCAGGACGATCGCGACTTTGTTATTGCCCTCAGCCGTCAATGCGCTCAGGCAATTTTCCGTGCCCAGTTGTATGAGGCAGAACGTAATGCTAGAGCTGAGGCGGAACAGGCAAACCAGGTAAAGGATGAATTTTTGGCGGTGCTGTCCCACGAACTGCGATCGCCCCTGAACCCGATTTTAGGTTGGACAAAACTCCTGCGAACTCAGCAGTTGTCGCCTGAAAAAGTCGATCAGGCTTTGGCAACCGTTGAACGAAACGCCAAACTCCAGGCACAGCTTATTGAAGACTTGCTGGATATCTCTCGAATGCTGCGGGGCAAACTAAGTCTCAATATTGCGCCCGTTGATTTAGCCGCCGTGATTCAAGGGGCGATTGAAACGGTACAGCTTGCCGCTTCTAGTAAGTCCATTCAGATTCAAACGCTTCTGCAACTGCCCAAGAAAACTTTGTTAGGAGATGCGAATCGGCTCCAGCAAGTCGTGTGGAATCTGCTCTCAAATGCCGTCAAATTTACACCCAATCAAGGACAAATTACGATTCGGCTGGAAGATTGGGATCGCCAGATTCAAATCCAGGTTAGCGATAACGGCAAAGGCATCAATCCTGATTTCCTTCCCCATATCTTTGAATACTTCCGGCAAGCCGACAGCAGCACAACTCGTCAGTTTGGCGGATTAGGATTGGGGCTTGCGATCGCTCGTCAAATTGTTGAACTGCATGGCGGAACGATTCAGGCAGAGAGCCCAGGGGAAGGATTAGGAGCAACCTTCACAGTTCGCTTACCCGTTGCCACGGTCACCTCCGAAAGCCCCACGGCTCCAGAACCGCTTGCTCAAACTGCAAATCTAGCAGGGCTGCATATTCTTGTGGTGGATGATGAACCCGATATGCGTAACCTGGCAGAATTCATTCTGTTACAGCAAGGTGCTCAAGTTACCGTTGCCAGTTCTGCAGCAGAAGCATTGTTAGCTGTGTCTCAGTTTGTTCCCCACGTTTTGCTGTGCGACATTGGGATGCCAGAAATGGATGGGTATGCCCTCATGCAGCAGATCCGAGCCCGATCGCCAGAAGCAGGGGGAAAGATACCAGCCATTGCCCTCACTGCTTACGCTGGAGAATACGATCGCCGTCAGGCACTCGCTGCTGGGTTTCAACGCCATATCTCTAAACCCGTAGAGCCAGATGAATTAGTAAAAGCGATCGTTCAAGTGGTTAATCAAAGTTGACAGGCATTTAGGCTCAGAATGGTTTAGGAACGCTTTTGGAACGCTTTCGGAACGCTCGGATCGCTAACTTAGGTTCAGATGCAGGAAGTGAACGGCATCAACCCCTCAGTGAGTTAAGGAGACAGCGATGACATCCCAATTGCTAGACACGACCCCCTTCGACAGTACGAAAGCTGAAGCCTTTGCCGAAAGGATGCTGACGATTCTCAATAGTGGCGCAGTTTCCCTCATGACCTCGATCGGGCATCGCACCGAACTGTTTGACACCCTGGCAGAACTGCCGCCTTCTACCAGCCAGCAAATCGCTGATGCTGCTGGGCTAAACGAACGCTATGTGCGCGAATGGCTCGGTGCAATGGTCACAGGTCGCGTGGTGGAGTATGACCCGATCGCCAAAACCTACACTTTGCCTGCGGAACACGCTGCACTGCTGACCAGGGCTGCCGCCTCGGACAATATCGCGGTCTTTGCCCAATACATTCCGCTGCTGGGTTCAGTCGAAGAACAAATCATTGATTGCTTTTACAAAGGGGGTGGCGTTCCCTACTCTCAATACAAACGCTTTCATGCGGTGATGGCAGAAGATAGCGGTCAAAGCACGGTGTCTGCCTTGTTCGACCATGTGCTGCCGCTCATTCCCGGACTCACCGAAGACTTGCTGCAAGGCATTGACGTTCTGGATGTGGGCTGTGGTAGTGGACGTGCCCTGAATAAGCTGGCAGCAGCCTTTCCCAATAGCCGCTTCACAGGCTACGACTTTTCGGCTGAGGCAGTTGCCAATGCCAACGCGGATGCTCAGATGCGAAAGCTCAGCAACATTCAGTTTCAGGTCAAGGACGCTGCCACGCTCGATGAATGCGATCGCTACGATTTCATTACGACGTTTGATGCGATTCACGATCAGGCGAAACCGGATGTGGTGCTGCAAAACATTCACAATGCCCTGCGTCCAGATGGGGTGTATCTAATGCAGGACATCCACGCTACGACAGAAGTGGACGGTAATCTGGAGCATCCGATTGCCTCCCTGCTCTACACCATTTCCTGTATGCACTGCATGACGGTTTCCCTCGCCTATGGCGGCATGGGGCTGGGAGCAATGTGGGGCAAAGAAAAAGCACTGGAATTGCTCGCGAATGCAGGATTTAAGCAGGTTGAAATCAAGCAGCTTGCACACGACTTTCAGAACGACTATTACATCGTTCGTAAATAGTATTCGTAAATCATAAATGGAGAAAAAATTGAAGACTGAAATTCGAACGATATTTCGTTCCGCAATTCGTGATGACTGTAATACGATCGCTCAACTCTTTAGAATTTCATCTGAGGGCGTGTCTGATTATGTGTGGAGTACATTAGCAGATGATTATCCGGGTCTAACGCCGATCGAAATTGGAGCGAAGCGTTACGCCAATGAGGAGAGCCTGTTCAGCTACAAAAATTGCGTGCTAGCACAGCAAGCAGGTGAAATCGCGGGTATGATGCTGACCTTTCCTATTGAAGATTCCAAAGAAGCGACATCAGGTCATGCCGCTCCTCAGGAAATTCCCCTTGCGTTAACCCCTGAAGTTGTGGAAGCTCCTGGAACTTGGCATGCTGGACATCATGTGCTGTTTACTAATTTGCAGCAAACCAGAATTGTAGAAACACAGATTGAACAGCCGACAAGCATTCTATTCGAGCCGTCAGAGCCGGATGTGTTAGATCCTTATAACCTGGAGGCTCCCGGAACCTGGTACATCTGCGCTCTCGCTCTCTTTCCAGAGTTTCGGGGACAGGGAATTGGCACACAATTTCTCTCGATCGCCCATCAGCAAGCCGCAGCGCGAGGATTCTCAGAGCTAAGCCTACTGTGTTTTGAGCAAAATACCAGAGCACTGAACCTGTATCAGCGCAACGGATTTAAAGTGATCAATTTCAACCCAGTTGTGCCCCATCCTCTCATTCATCACACGGGCGATATTCTTCTCATGACCGCTCCCGTTCAGTTCTAAATCTCTCAAATTAATATGTGCAAAATCTGTGCATTCGCGGCGCGATATCCTCGCGTTCGTCAGGATTCCCTTGTCTTTAATCTCAGTCAGTTCGCGACTGTCATTGCTGCTAAGCCGCCAGCCGAGCAATCTCAGAAACAATCAACCCCATCAATTCAGGAGAAATCGCTATGAAAGAGCAACTTATCAATTATCACGAGCTTGAGTTGATGATTCACAAGAAATCAGACAAGCAAACAAAATCTCGCTTTGCATCAATTCTGAATCGAATCTGGAATGGAATTGTTAGATCGATCGCCGCATCAAATGAACCCATCATTCATTCACGCAAAGATAAATCTGGCAATCCTTACTGGGTGGTTCACGATCCGCTGCTAGGGCACAGAGTATTCTTCAATTCAGAGACAGAAGTACGGGCATGGCTCGATCGCCGCTACTACGAATAGATTCATGATTTGATTCGAATCCGACTCGATCTCACCACTCCACGCTTTGCATTGCAGCAATGAATTCATATTCATTGTCCAGAGTTCTTGCGTCCAAATTTCGCTCAAGCTCAACTACATTCTCAAGAAGACGAATCATGGCACAGGTATTTGAAACCGCTAATAATGACACATTCGCAACTGCAACGAAGTTGGGCAACATTCGCAATGGCCCGTTTGTCCGAGGTTCTCTCCTGAATGGTGACAACTTTGATTTCTTTAAATTTCAGGTTGATGTTCCTGTTAAAGGCGGTATTGCAGTTGTACCTCAAGGCATTGATGCCAACTTGGTTCTGTTCGATAGCAGCGGTCAACAAATCAGGAATTCCCTCAAGCCGGGAACCGCAACAGAAGGAATTTCGTTTGACAATTTGCCGACGGGCGAATACAACTTGCTAGTTAGTAAATCAACGGGCAGTGGCAGCTATACGCTGAGTGCAAGTGGCAATGCAATTACTCGTGCTCAATTGAGTACGACGGTCGATCGATTGACCGCACTTGAACGTTTTGACACTCCAGTGCCGTTCACAAGATTGGGAGAGGCTGACTTCTACTTTAAACTCAATAAGGGATTTGGAGAAGATACCGATCCTAAAAGGAGCAAAGTTTTCAAGGATGATGATGACATCAGCCCTAACTTGACTCTCACTCAAGATTTCAACATCAGTGAGCTAAAACCTGTTGTATTCCTCGATCCGAAAGACTCAGATGGTAGCCTGCGTATTGATGATGATGCAGATATCCATCCTTTTAGAGCTTTCAATCAGGCACCCTTAGAGTTTGATGTCCTTAGAAACGAAGTTGTTGTCGTTAATGGTGTTAATGTGCGAGCGCGTGAGAATGAAGTCATTACGTTAGAAGGAGATGGTGGTCGTGACTTTCTGGATATATCTACCAACAAAGCCAGAATCTCCTTCCGCGTCAACTACGACACCTTCACCTCCTCAACATCCAGCTTCAGCAACAGCACACCTCTGGTTGTTGGCACCAACGCCAGC
>NZ_JACJOR010000235.1:0-3343 GCF_014695615.1 Leptolyngbya sp. FACHB-711 | reverse complement strand
TTGGTCTGGCTCTGGTCATAGAGTTCTGCCTGGTTCAGGGCGATCGTCAACTGCTCCATGACTGCCTGCAACAGCTTTACCTCGTCATCCGTCCAGCAGCGGGGCGATCGGTTTTGACAGTTCATCACCCCAATTAATCCTGAAGGGATCTGCATTGGCAAGTTTAGCGATGCTGCGTAGCCCAAATCATTAAAGAGTTGCCGAACTACTGGGTCTCCAACTTGGTGTACATCTTCAATACAAACCGTATCTAAAACAAATAGCTGTTCTGCCAGGGAACCGAGCGCCGCAACCGGATAGCGGCCTAGCAGGCTGGGCTGGGCTTCTGCGGTAGCCTGTTTGACCACTTCCCAGTAAGGCTCTTCTGCATCGGGGCAGTACCAGGCAAACGAGCAGGAATCGACCTGCATAAAGCTACGAATTTCCTCAACCGCAGTCGTCAAAATAATGTCAAAGTTGAGCGAACAGCGAACCTGACTGGTGATGCAATTAAGGAGTTGTTCGCGCTGTGCCCTTTGCTGTAGGGCGACTTCTGCCTGTTTTTGCTCGGTGATGTCGCGCACGATCGTTGAAAGATATTCGGGAGTTCCATCGGCGGCTTTGTGGGCAATAATCACCTGCGAGACAGGAATTTCTCGTCCACTGCGGCTTAAGTGAGTGGATTCCCCCTGCCAAATGCCCTGCTGAATCGCGATCGGGATGCCCTGCTCCAGCACAATCTGCTTGGAATCCTCGGTAAGAATCGTTGAGATCGGCAGTCCCATTGGGGCTTCTGCTGGCGGAATCTCCAGCAAACGCTGTCCGGCACGGTTTATATAAAGGACTCGTCCCTGCATATCGGCAATACCAATCAGGTCAGAGGTAGCTTCTAGAATCGCAGTGAGTCTTGCCTGCGCCTGTTCAGCCGCTTTGCGATCGCCAATATCCCTGATGATTGACAGAGCGTGCGGCTTATCCCTGTATCGAAAAGGAACACTTGTCACTTCAACATCGATAGAGCTGCCATCTTTGTGCAGGTCAATTCCTGTGCAGAAGAACGGCTTTCCTGCCCTGATGGTTTCAACAAACTGAAAAAACTCTGGCAAAGTGTCCTGATGCACCAACTCAGAGGGACGAAGCTCGACAAACTCCTCGGCGGTGTAGCCGTGCATCCTACAGGCTGCGGGATTGACCGAAACCACTTTGCCGGTTTCCAGATCCGTGATAACAATACCATCGTTGATGGTTTCAAAAATACTGCGGTAGTGGGATTCTGCTTGCTGAAGGGCGGCTTCAGCGATTTTGCGATCGGTGATGTCAAACGCGGTGACAACAATGCGGTGAATTCTGCCGCGATCGTCTTTCAGAGGATTGAGCGTCGTAAGCCACCAAAAGTCGCGCCCGCCAAGCGGAAGATACTCCTCGTAAGTGATTGGAGTTCCTGCCTCCAGGCATCGCTGGTAATCGTGCCGCACGACTGCCCCATGCTCCTGACCCATCAGCTCTTCCGGGGTCTTGCCGACGATCGCTTCGCTGGGAATTCCGGCGCTTCTCTCAGTTGCAGGATTCCAGCCGACAAAGCGGAACTCGCCATCTTCCAGCACGTTTACCATCGTGATGCTGTGCTCGACCGCTTCATACATACTGCGAAGCAATCGCGCTTGTTCCCGCAGTTCGGCTTCAGCCCGTTTGCGATCCTTAATTTCACGCCAGGTCGTATGGAAAATTTCTCGCCCATCGATCTCAATTTTGGTCAGCAGCACCTCTACCCAGAAATCCTCGCCATCGACTCGACGATGCATCCACTCGAACCATTGACTGCGCTGATCCGCCATTGCGGCGAACATCTCTCTTGCTTTTGCCTGAGACGACTGCCCGTCAGGCTGACATTCGGGGGACATTTGGGAAAACTGAAGAGATAGCAGCTCCTCTTTGCTGCTGCACCGCATCATCTTGACTGCCGCTTGGTTACAGTCAATGACCTCCCCATCTTCTAGAAGCAGCATCGCATCTGCAGATTCATCGAACAGTTGCCGGAACAGGGTATCAGACAGTTTTCGTCCCGTTGTAGCAGCGACTAGATTGGCTGCCACACTCCCGATCGGGTTATTGCTACAGGGGGTAGGGTCAGCCGTTTCGTATGGAGAACGAGTGTTGTCCGGCATAGGAATTTTAGAGCTGAGAAGCTGATAGGCAGATGATCGATCGCCTCCTGCCCTGACCAGGTTGGAGTAGATTGAGTTACTGCTTAGAATGCCCCTTAAGCAAGTTTTCTAACAGTTCTAAAACTCCGGCTCGACAGCAATCAGGTCTCGTGCGGTAGGTCTCGTGCAACTTCTTTTTAAGTGGCTTTTGTACGCTTTTGCTCAGTCCTCAAAGAAACCTCTACTAGGGCTACGGCTGAAATCAACAAGTACGAGAAAAAGATTGGGAAAGATTGCCTGAAAAACGACTTGAAACACCAGAGCAAATATTTTAGATTGCTCAATACATAGTTGGGTAATAGTCTTTCACTCGTTAACTGCAAGATTTTGCGATTGCAGACTTTTCGAGAGAGTCCTAGTTCCTTGAGCTTGTTGTAAACAGCAGGGATATCCCGATAAATTGTGTAAAACCACTGTTGGGGCTCTTTTCCCCAATTGCTTGCTCCCAACGTACATTCTACGAAGTTTTCTTTAGTGACCAGAACGCCGCCGTGAACTGCACAATTTCCAGCCCAGTAGGCTAATCCAGCCCAGTTTTCCAGGCTACCGGGCCACATTTCAAGCGCAGCTCGGACGTATTCGGTTTGAAAAATTGTTGAAGTGATAAAAATGACTGCTCCAATATCTTCCTCAAGGCATTTCTCAAAAACTGCTTTGCCATCTCTCCAATTTTCCTCCAGGTTCGTTGGCAAATAATGCTGGAGGTGTACTTCGCCAGTTTGCTTAAGCCGACCGAAGAAATTGAGGAAAATTAGGGATAAGCCTGGCTTAGACTTAAGAGAATTCAACACATAAGCAAGCGTTCCAGGTTGAATTGGATCATCATCCCCAACAATCCATACATATTTTCCAGAAGCTTGATTTAGCAAGTATTGGAAGTTTCGCATCCATCCAAGATTTTCAGCGTTTCGATTGGTCTTAAAAACGACTTTATTGAAACGAGGACGCCACTTTTCAAATATTGCTGGGGTTTGATCTTCAGAGCAGTTATCAGAAACAATCACTTCACATTCGGACTCAAACCCTTTGATTTCCTCTTCTAGCCAGGCAAGTTGACGGTCTAATTCGCCTGCTCGATTAAACGTTGGAATGCAAACTGACAACAAGATACTCATGATAGAACCTGATAGAAATAGATTACTGGTGACATTGCAATTTAC
>NZ_JACJOR010000234.1:0-2500 GCF_014695615.1 Leptolyngbya sp. FACHB-711 | reverse complement strand
GAGGGTCTAAAATTTTTGCGGCTGGCACACCCAAAAGCTGAAGCGTTTCTCGCTGAAAAGGCAGGTGATGACTCACCACAAATCCATCAATCTCGCTGAAATCAATGCCGCTCCGACGCAGTAAATCCAATCGCGGCAGCACATCAAACATCCAGTGAAAATACATTCCATTCGTGAGTCCTGCCAGGACTGCGATCGTCCCCTCTAGATGGCACACCGTTTGCGAAATATCTTGATTCAAAGGCTGCTGCTGATTCAAAGGCTGCTGCAAAAGAGAATGCCGATTGGGATGTTTATCAGGATGTCCGGGACTGAGCAGCGGAAATTCAGGCGATAAATCTCCAAGCAGTCTATTGTCTGCGGTTAAAATCGCACTGCTGCTTTCATCGGCATTTAACCAGAATTGTCCCTGCGGAATCTGCACCACAAACGTTTCAGGCATAGGTACGGCAGTGCCAAAGCGAAAGCTCCAGTGAACCGAACCATCCAGCGATCGAGGTGGGGTGAGCGGCAGCAAGCCAGCCGGATCGAGTGAGCTATACTCTGAGACTTCGCCCGTTCTGACTGCAGCCTGAGCCGTTTCATAGTATCCGGTGGGGCAGCAAACCAGAGGAACAGAGGCAGCAGAAGACGCAGGCACTGGCGGAGCTGGGAGGAGCGATCGAAGAGACTGGAGAATTTCGGCTTGTGGAGCCTGGATTTTTACCAGGTGAAGGAATTGGGCGCTGCGCTGGGAGCGGAGCTGTTTTGTTGGAAGCGTTGCCGCCCAGCCGCAGTATTGCTGAGCAAACCCGGAGTGCTGACAAACAGCAGCAAAAAAACAATCGATCGCGTCTTGCCACTGTCGCTCTTGCAGCAATGCTCCACCCAGATCGCCCCAGGCAGGAGCAAATCTAGGATTCAGCTCAACCGTTTGGCGAAATTGCTCAATTAGCGCAGAGTGCAACGTGGAAGGAACCCCCTCCTGCCATTGCCCCGCCTGCGACAAACAAAGTCCCAGCCTATAATGAATTTCCCACAGGTCTTCGCGTTCCGATCGCAGTTGCAGGGCATGACGATATGCCTCGATCGCGTCTGGAATCTGCCCCAACTTCTGCCAGATCTGCGCCAATTCAAGATAGGGATCAGCCCAGTCGGGTCGCGCTTGGACTGCCTGCTGCCAGAGTTCGATCGCCTCGTCGAGCCTGCCCTGTAGTGCGATCGCTCTACCCAAACCCAGATAAATGCCGCTCGGTTCAGGCGAAATCTCCAGCGCCTGAGTATAAATGCGTTCCTGTAAATCGGGCTTGCCGCTCTGTCGCTCTGCTTCCACAAACAGGATGCCAAGCAGTTGATTGATTGCCTGATCCGCCTCTTGCAGATCGATTGCAGTGATTGCCGAGATCCACGTTGCCTGAGCCTCTAGTTCAGAGCCTTGCAGCAGTTGCGCCAGCCCCAGATACCAGTAAGCCATCAGCAAACCGGAATCAATCTCAATTGCCTGAGTGCAAAGATTGATCGCCTTTGCATAGTCTTCTGTAGCAAGGGCATCCGCGGCAAGGGAAACGATCGTTTGTGGTTCAAAATCAGCCATCAGCAGTAGGAGGATGTTTGGAAAAGTAGCGAATTGCCTACACTGCCCTCTAAATTTCCCAAAGTTGGGGACTTTGAATTCCTTAAAGCGAGGTTCTCCCCAGGATGGGCTACAAAACCTCAAACCGCAGCAGAGCCGACCTGAGATCCTCTAAGGGGGCAGTTCGGCTCAGAGCGATTGTTTCTCAAACAGTCCTGATGGCTAAATCGAGCAGGTCAAATCGCCCGATCGCTTGCTGAACCGCAGATTTTCCCGATAGTCGATTGGCACGTCGATCACGGTGGGCACATTTTGTTCGAGGGCATCTTTCAGCATCGGCAGAAAATCAAGGCTCGACTCGACGCGGTAGCCTTTGAGTTCCATGCTTTCGGCGAGCTTCACAAAATCGGGATTGCCAAAGTGAACAAAAGCTGGTTCGCCAAATTGGTTAAGCTGCTTCCACTCAATCAAGCCGTAGCCGCCGTCATTAAAGATAATGGTGACAAAGGGTGTACCAACCCGCAGTGCTGTTTCTAGCTCCTGGCAGTTCATCATAAAGCCGCCGTCTCCGGTAACTGCAACAATTTTGCGCTGGGGTGCGACGAGCTTAGCAGCAATTGCGCCCGGAATTGCGATGCCCATTGCGGCGAATCCGTTGGAAATAATACAGGTATTGGGGCGATCGCAGTGATAGTGTCGCGCCATCCACATTTTATGGGCGCCCACATCGGAAATAACGATGTCTTCGGGTCCCATCACCTGCCGCAGATCGTAAATCAGCTTTTGCGGTTTAATCGGAAATCCATCATCTTTGGCATGTTCTTCGTAGTCTGCTTTGATGTCTGCCTTGAGTTCCGCCACATAGGATGCAGGCTTGCGGGAGCGATCGACCCGACGCGCAATCTCATTGAGCGAATCGCAAATATCACCCACGACCTCGGCCAGGGG
>NZ_JACJOR010000233.1:0-6761 GCF_014695615.1 Leptolyngbya sp. FACHB-711 | reverse complement strand
TCAGAGGGAGACACCGACAATTGCTGGCGATCGCCAGCAGATTCAGCAAAAATATCTTGACTCATTCTCAATCTTTAAAAAAGGGAGCAATAATCATGTAAAAATTGCTTCTCTTCAATGCTCTATTCATTTATGTAACCTTAACTTATGGAATTAACGAAAACTTGTCATCAAACTAGGGTTCGTCCTGTAAGCAATAGAACGATCAGTAATGAGTTAGTCCTAAGTACTAGTCTGCATATGAACTTAAGTTCAAGCTCACATCCAACTTAAGTTGCTCATGATGAATATAGCTTGCAGTTTGCACGATGTAGAACCTATGCAACTATAGGTATCCTAGATAGGATTTGAACAAATGGTAGGTTGAGGGTGTGCCCCAAATTCTATTCGCTCAGCCGATGGAAACGCTCGAGCAGTTTATTCAAAGTAACCCACCTCCGTTGGAACTTAAGCACGCTCGCCGTGCAGATGAGTCAGAGTGGTTACAGTTATCCGCAGATCCGTGACATCCTGCAAGTGTCGGTTGGCTTCATCCCAGCCAGCTATCAACGCTACAAATGCTCAGGTGTGGAGGGACTGCGCTCTAATTATTGGGGCACCCAAGGCTATCTTGATGCCGAGCAGAAGCAAGCGTTGTTCCGGTGGCTCGACGGGCAGAATGCTTGGACGCTGGAGGAGGTGATTGACCATGTTGAGGATGAGTATGGGGTGGTCTACCAATCGCTTCAGAGCTACTATGCTCTGCTCAAAGACGCTGGCTTCAGTTGGAAGAAGGCACAACTCTCTCACCCCGACAAGAATGAAACCCTGATCCAGGAAAAAAAGAGAACTTGAATCGCTACTGGCAACGCATCAATCCGAAATCGCTAGCGAACAATTGAGAGTTTTATTTCTCGATAAATGCCAACTGCTGTGGGGTGATATCAGCGGCTATGGGTGGAGTCGGCGCAAGCAACGAGTGGATGTGGAAATCAAGTCTACCAAGCAACGGCAGACCTATTATGGGGCATTGGATTATCTCACCAAGCAGTTTGTTGTCAAAGAGTACAGCGCAGGCAACGAAGACAATACGGTTGCCTTCTTGCAGTATCTCCAGTCTTTGTATGCTGAGGACACGCGCTTGGTGATTGTTTGGGATGGGGTGAGCTACCACCGCTCAAAGGTCGTGCAGGAATTTCTAGGGCAGACTATTTGCTTTTCAAAATCTGAGCAAATGCACGATACAGTGATAGGGTTGTACATCAATCATTATGAGTTCGGGCTTCAACTCTAACTAAAGCATCAACAAATGTAAAACGCTACCCCAGGAGATTAGGGTTCAGGGTATAACCAGCGTTGGAATAGCTGAGTTAGGCGAGGCATGATCACGTAAGTGAGGAGTGCGACAACCAGTCCCGTCGTAATCAGTTGGTTGAGCAGTATTGGTAACCGGGAAAAAAGCGGTGCCAGTAGACGACTCACGACAGCGAGTGTAACGAACACACCCAGCCAAGTGACGGCTGCCATCTTGTAGCGAGGCGGCAGAGATCTAAGCGGCTGCTTCGGCAGCGTAAACCAGGTCTCTAGTCCGGTCAGCGTTTGAATTAACTCTGGCTTTTCAATCAGCGGCTGCAAGCGCTCAATCCATTGCCGTCGAACATCAGATTCTAGCCAGGTTTTGAGGTTGTCGTAGCGATCGAACTTGAGAATCACCACGTACTCAGGATGCACATGATCACGCGGTCGAATCGCACTCACGCCCAAATGTCCTTTGAAGGTTCGGGCATCTGCGGCAATGCCCTGAAACCACTTCTCGTATCCCTGCTCGCGCCCTGAACGAATTACATGAGAGATGATGGCGGTGACTTGAGCGTCTTCGTCTTTACCGATAGTGAGCGAATCTTCCAACATAAAGCTTGTATCTCCAATAGGCTAAGGGTTAAGCAATAGGGCACTACTCCTGAATAATCGCAATTTGGGGCAGGATGGACGATGGTGATCGCAAGCCAGCGATCGTCATCGAGGCAGCATGGCTATAGTGACATCTGCTGCTCATCCACAGGGGGTCCAGACCCCGAGAATAAGGCAATTAGCTCGGGTGAAGGAGCTTGATTACCCCGTGCCATCAAGTCTTTGCCCTGTAGTGCTGCTGCCACCCGCGCCACATTTGCTCCATGATGATAAGCACACTGAAGCATCTCATCGGTGATGCCAATCGGCTCCATATTCGGCCCACCACTTCTGCCATGCGCGCCCCAGTGACTGCCAGCCACGCCTGCTCCGGGTGTGGTTTTGGGCAACGGCACGATGATCATTCCTGCCGCAGCCATGGCTGCGAGCAGTCCCAGTTGCGTAATTTCAACGCCCGCTCCGGCATTGCCATAACCACCGCCCACAGAAAACACACCGCCAACTTTACCGACCAACTCATCGGTCAGCCACAGGATTTCGATCGTGTTCTCAATGAACTGCTTCACCCGTGCATCAGCGGAGCGATGGCGCACAGGCGTCCCGAGCAACAGCGCATCACAAGCGCGAACCTCTTCTTTGGTTGCCGCTGTTGCCTCGCGTAGAATGACACTCATTGCTTCTACTGATCGTGCCCCGTCCGCAACAGCCTCAGCCATTTTGTGCGTATTCCCCAGCGTTGATGTGTAGACCACCAGGATGTTTGTCATGGCAACTATCCTACGCTTCCAGGAATTTAGACAGAATTTCCTGGTACATAATGGTTTGGATCGTCTGCCCAACTCCTTCTGACCATGAATTGGCAAGCTCTGCCATCACCTGGTTGGTTGAGGTCAATGTAACCCCATGCTTTTCCATGCGCCGGAGGGCAGTTTCGTCTGCCAGCGTTGTAGGTGAGCCGCCTGCATCCACCACAACCTGTACTTCAAACCCATCTTCGATCGCGCTGATGGCGGGATAGACGATGCATACATCATTCGTCAGCCCTGCCATAATCAGCTTTTTCTTACCCGTGGCGATTACTGCATTTTTGTACTCGTCGTATTCCCAACAGTCCACCACGCCCGGACGCTTAATTCGCTTGCTATAGGCTTCAGGTGCGATCTCCTGTAGATCATCGAGCAGCAAACCCTGAAAGTGATCTTCCATGCTGCTAGTTAACACTAGCGACATTCCACTTTCAACTGCCACACGAGCCAACGCACGAGTATTTTGCACAATTTCTTCACGGGGCAAGTTACGCGCCAGTTTGATCGTGCCCTGCTGATGATCAATCAACAGCATTGCCGTGTTCTCAACGGTAAACTTGTTCTTCATGGGATTTTCCTAGGGTTCTGAAAGGACTTTACAGATCGTTATCAGACAGAAATGTTTATCTCCGCTGAGTTTGAAGTGCGATCGCCAGCTCAGCGGAGATAACACAAATCATCAATTATGCATGAGTTAAAGCAGTCGCTTTTGCATTACTGGGAGGCGCACCATGTACCATCGTGTAGGCATACTCCACGCCCACACCGTATGCGCCAGAGTGTTCTTTGACAATCTCAATCACGGCATCGTAGGTTTCCTTGCGTGCCCAATCGCGCTGGTATTCCAGCAACACTTGTTGCCAGGTGACGGGTACAGCACCCGCCTGAATGAGCCGTTGTACTGCCATGTCATGGGCGACTTGAGAGGTGCCACCAGAAGCATCGACAACAAAGTAGACTTCGTAACCTGCTTCAATCGCTTGAATCGCTGGAAAGACGAGACACACTTCTGTCCACAGCGCTGCGATCACCAGCTTCTTGCGACCAATTCGCTCAACCTCAGCCACAAATTTGGTGTCTTCCCAGGAGTTCATGCTGGTGCGCTCGATCGGAGTTTGGTCGGGGAAGATTTCTAGCAGCTGGGGCCACATATAGCCGCTGAAGCTTTGGGTTTCAACAGTCGTCAGAATGGTAGGCACGTTGAACACTTTAGCGGCTTTTGCTAAACCAACTGTGTTGTTGATCAGCGTTTGGCGATCGATATTCGTCACTCCGAACATCATTTGGGGTTGATGATCGATGAAGATGACGGTGGAATTTTCGGGCGTTAACAAGCTGTGAACAGTCATGATGAAATAACTCCTGAAGGTTGAAGAACCGAGTTTGTTGCAGCATGGAATTGGGGAGCGCGGTGACACTTCCCTGCCATACTCCTTGTCAGCGGAGACAAAGACTATGTTTGTGCAAAAGGATCGACTTACTACCCTTTAATTGAACCTTCGACAAATAAAACTTAAAGCGTGATACGTTGTGCCTGCATCGCTCGTTGTACACCCGCATCGTCTGCCATCTGCATCAGGAAGCGGTGCAAGTTGGGGTAGTCGGTGAAGGGTTTTGACAGCGACTTACCCCAGCGACAGAAAACGAACAGATACGGATCGAGAACGGTGCGTCGCTTCTCAACCATGTAGGTGCGATCGCGCATGTGGTGATCGAGCAGTTGAAAGCAGGCATCAATCTGTTTGTAAGCCGCCTCGCGCACGGCAGGATACTGATGCTCGTCCGTGATGTAGCGCTGTGGCAAAAAGTATGGATAGAAAGCAGGGTGAACATCTCCAGTCAGGTAAGACATCCACTTGTGCATTTCATACTGCGCCTCTAGCGTTGGACTGGCACCCAAATGATCGTCTGGAAACTTCTCAGCTAGATACAGCAGGATTGCTTCTGCCTCCGTCAGCACCCGCCCATCCTCCTCAATCAAGGCTGGCACTTTACCGACTGGATTGACAGCTAAAAATTCCGGTTCACGAGTTTTGCCCCGTTCCACTTGATCGAGTTCAAACGGTTTGCCAATCCATTCCAGAACGATGTGAGGGGCAAGCGAACAGGCTCCGGGCATGTAGAACAGTTTCATCACATTCTCCTTGGGGGCGATCGCCCAATTGTCGCGCTAACCTATGCCGCCATGTCGAACAGCAACACTTCCGCATCATCCGCAGCGCCTCGCAGCGTAATCAGGGATTCCTGCGCGATCGCCACCCCATCGCCAGCCGTCAGTGTTTGACCATTAAGTTGCACTGCACCTCGTGCCACTTGCAGCCAAGCCACTCGCCCATTGACAAAGGTATAGCTAACTTCGTCGCCATCGTGTAGCGCAGCCGCATAGAGGTCAACATTTTGATGAATCGTAATCGAGCCATCGCGACCATTGCGCGACCCAACCAGACGCAACTGACCGCGCTTGTCTTCGTCGGTGAATGTTTTCTGCTCGTAGCCTGGTTCAATGCCTTTCTGTTCTGGCAGAATCCAGATTTGCAGGAAATGCACAGGCTCAGTCTTTGAGGCATTGTATTCACTGTGCCTGATGCCCGTTCCAGCCGACATCCGCTGCACATCTCCAGGACGAATCACCGATCCTGTGTCAAGGCTGTCTTTATGTTCTAGTGCGCCTTCAAGGACATAGGAAATGATTTCCATATCGCGGTGTCTATGCGTACTAAAGCCCTGAGCAGGGGCTACCTTATCTTCATTAATTACGCGCAGGTCAGCGAAGCCCATGTGATTGGGATCGTAATACTCGCCAAAGGAAAAGGTATGACGACTATCGAGCCAACCAAAGTTTGCAGCACCTCGAGCTTGAGCGGGTCGTAAGGTAATCATCGAACAAACCTCCAGTGGGTTTGAGAGGAAAAGGGGAAAGGTTAAGGGCGAACTGCCTGAAAGTTCCGTTCGCGCTTTCCTTCGTGGGGACACTATGATTATGATATAGATTCAAATAAAAGACAATATGCTATTTTATCTACAGATTGTCTCCTAAAAAGCTACAATGGTGAGTGATGGATAAGTTTGAAAGCATTCGTGCCTTTACTCAAGTGGTCAACGCCGGTGGCTTTGCGGCAGCGGCAAGAGAGATGGAACTGTCGCGATCGCAGGTCAATAAGTTGGTGATTGCCCTGGAAAACGAACTGGGTGTGCAGTTGCTGCATCGCAGTACACGAGTGGTGACGCCAACCGAAAGCGGGCTGGCGTTTCATGAGCGCTGTGTTGAGATTTTAGCGAGTTTGGAAGAAGCGGAGCGATCGATCACTCAGCTTCAGGCAGAACCCAGAGGGAGACTACGGGTGAATGCGCCAATGACGTTTGGCACAATGCACTTAGCGCCTGCTTTGGCTGACTTTCTGGTGCAGTATCCTGATCTTCAAGTGCAGTTGACCTTGAACGATCGCTTTGTAGACCCGATCGAAGAAGGCTTCGATGTGACGGTGCGAATTGCTAAACCCCAAGAGGTCGCCAGTTTGATTGTGCATCCGCTAACTCCAGCTCCACGAGTTCTGTGTGCGGCTCCGAGCTATTTGGAGGCGAACGGAACACCGACTTATCCCGATGAACTGCGCCACCATTCCTGCTTGCACTACGGTCAGCTTGCGGTTGAAAGTCAGTGGACACTGATTGGAGCCGAGGGAGAACAAACGATTTCAGTGACTGGGGTATTGTGTTCTAACAATGGGGAAGTCCTTCGAGATGCGGCAGTTCGCGGGTTAGGAATTACGATATTGCCGACGTTTGTTGTGGAACCGGAATTGCAACAAGGGACGCTGCAAAGAGTGTTGCCTAGTTATCATCCGCCTGAACTTTCGATTTCGGTGATTTATCCGGTCAATCGTCATCTGTCTACCAAGGTTCGCTTACTGGTCCATTTCCTTCAGGAACACTTTGGCGATCGATCAAATTAGAATCTCAACTGGTTGCGGGTTTTGCTCTCTGGGTGAATTTGTCTGGAAGCCTCTATCTGCTTCAACTTTCATCGACTCAAGCTAAAGTGACACAAGCCTTTTTAGCTGGATG
>NZ_JACJOR010000232.1:0-17815 GCF_014695615.1 Leptolyngbya sp. FACHB-711 | reverse complement strand
GCTTGTATCATTCCCAAATCTAAATAGACGTTTTCAAGCTACTCTATTTCATTTCTTAATCTGCTGCAAAACTAATTTTATTTAGCTAAAAAAGCTTTAATTTCTTCAGATTGAAGCCTTTAGTTTTAACAGGAGTAAATAGTCTATTAGTTAGCTAAGGAAGAAAATGAAGCAGAAAAACTCCTGACTTTGCCAGTTATGTTGGGTTAAATGAGTAACCAATGACCTGCCAAAGCCAGGGGTAGTCGGTGTCGTTCGCTCAGTTATGAGTTAACCCCATAATAGGGAGTTTATTAGTAGAACTCTTCATAGGATTAGCCTAATTTTATCAGTGAGATGGAAGTGTAAATTGTTACAAGCAAGAAAGCTTTTTCATTCAATTCGCGCTTAAAAGCGGTTGACAGATTGACCACTGTACCTTAAAAGATGACGAAAAAGCAGAAATAGGTATCCCGTCATCAAGCTGGCTAGCATCCTCTCATTGCTGCTTTACTTTCTTTTCATGATTTAATTCAGCAGAACAACGATTGGGATCACCAGTAAGCGGAGGAACTGGAAATAGCAAAGCAAAATGAGCAGAGATAACCCAGCTTCGCGGAACTTTACTTTCAAAAAGAATCAGGTGCAGCAAACCGATCGGCCGAATACCCTCTAAAATGGATCGGATTTTAATGATGACCCTGGCACAATTGCTATGCCCCGCCGTAACGATCTCCGTAAGATTCTGCTAATTGGTTCTGGTCCGATTGTGATTGGTCAAGCCTCTGAGTTTGACTATTCAGGAACACAAGCCTGTAAAGCCTTGCGCGAAGAGGGCTATGAGGTGGTGCTGGTCAACTCTAACCCAGCCACGATCATGACCGACCCGGAAACTGCCGATCGCACCTATATTGAGCCGCTTACGCCAGAAATTCTGGAAAAAATTATTGAGCAGGAGCGACCGGACGCAATTCTACCCACGATGGGTGGTCAAACCGCTTTAAACCTGGCAGTATCGTTAGCTAAAAACGGAACCCTTGATCGCTACAAAGTCGAACTAATCGGGGCAAAGCTTCCGGCGATCGAAATGGCGGAGGATCGCAAGCTATTTAAAGAAGCAATGGAGCGGATTGGGGTCGAGGTGTGTCCTTCAGGTCTGGCAAATACACTGCCAGAAGCCCGTGCAATCGGGCAGCAAATTGGTTCCTATCCCTTAATTATTCGTCCGGCGTTTACTCTGGGCGGCACGGGCGGGGGGATCGCCTACAACCAGGAGGAATTTGAAGAGATTGCTCAGTCGGGAATTGATGCGAGTCCGGTTTCGCAGATTTTGATCGAAAAATCGCTGCTGGGCTGGAAGGAATATGAGCTAGAGGTCATGCGCGATCTGGCAGATAACGTAGTGATTATCTGTTCGATCGAAAACCTTGACCCCATGGGAGTTCACACGGGGGATTCGATTACCGTTGCGCCTGCACAAACCTTAACGGATAAGGAATATCAGCGTTTGCGGGATGCCTCGATTAAGATTATTCGCGAAATTGGCGTGGAAACAGGTGGCTCCAACATTCAGTTTGCCGTTAATCCTGAAGACGGAGCTGTGGTGGTGATCGAAATGAATCCGCGGGTGTCTCGTAGTTCTGCCCTGGCTTCTAAAGCAACCGGATTTCCGATCGCTAAAATGGCAGCCAAACTTGCCGTTGGCTATACGCTTGATGAAATTCCCAACGACATTACCAAGAAAACTCCTGCCAGCTTTGAACCCACGATCGATTACGTGGTAACGAAAATTCCCCGTTTCGCCTTTGAAAAATTCCCCGGTTCTCAGGCAGTTCTGACGACGCAGATGAAATCTGTGGGCGAAGCAATGGCGATCGGTCGCACCTTCCATGAGTCGTTTCAAAAGGCACTGCGATCGCTAGAAACCGGACGGGCAGGCTGGGGCTGCGATAAAGCCGAAAAACTGCCGAGCCTAGAGCAAATTCGCGCCGGACTTCGTACCCCGAACCCAGAACGCATTTTCACCGTGCGCCACGCGATGCTGATGGGCATGACCGTCGAGGAAATTTATGAGCTAACGGCGATCGATCCCTGGTTTCTCGACAAAATGCAGCAATTGCTCGACACTGAGAAATTCCTGAAGAAAACGCCGCTTGATAAATTGGCCCGTGAACAGCTTTACGCCGTGAAGCAGCAGGGCTTTAGCGATCGACAAATCGCTTACGCAACTAAGACAACCGAAGATGAAGTTCGCTCCTACCGCAAATCTTTGGGCGTGATCCCGGTTTACAAAACGGTTGATACCTGCGCGGCAGAATTTGAGGCATTTACGCCCTACTACTATTCCACCTACGAGTCAGAAGTTCTGTTGCTGGGTGAAGAACAGGAAATTGATAAGACGGTTGAATCAGAAGTCTTGCCGTCGCAAAAGCGTAAGGTAATGATTCTGGGTGGCGGACCGAACCGCATCGGTCAGGGCATTGAGTTTGATTACTGCTGCTGTCATGCTTCCTTTGCGCTGCAGGCAGACGGATTTGAGACGATTATGGTGAACTCTAACCCAGAAACAGTCTCAACCGACTATGACACGAGCGATCGGCTTTACTTTGAGCCATTGACTAAAGAAGATGTGCTCAACGTCATCGAAGCCGAGCAGCCCGAAGGCATCATTATTCAATTTGGAGGACAAACGCCGCTCAAGCTGGCAGTGCCCCTGAAGCAATCCCTGCAAACCCTCAACACCAAAATCTGGGGAACTTCGCCCGATTCGATCGACATTGCCGAGGACCGTGAGAAGTTTGAAAAGATTTTGCGCGAGCTGGAGATTAAGCAGCCCCCCAACGGCCTTGCCCGCAGCTATGAAGAAGCAGTGCAGGTGGCTCAGCGCGTTGACTACCCGGTGGTCGTGCGTCCGAGCTACGTGCTAGGCGGTCGGGCAATGGAAATTGTTTACTCCAACGAAGAACTCGATCGCTACATGACCTATGCAGTGCAGATTGAGCCAGATCACCCCATCCTGATCGACAAGTTCCTGGAAAATGCGATCGAAGTGGATGTGGATGCAATCGCTGACCACACCGGGCGGGTCGTGATTGGTGGTGTAATGGAACACATTGAGCAGGCAGGCATTCACTCTGGTGACTCGGCTTGCTCAATTCCAACCATTTCGCTGTCTGAGGCAGTGCTGGAAACGATTCATACCTGGACGGTGCAGCTTGCAAAAGCCCTGAACGTCGTTGGACTAATGAACATTCAGTTTGCAGTTCAGGGGGAACAGGTTTATATTCTGGAGGCAAATCCGCGGGCGTCTCGCACCGTTCCGTTTGTCTCGAAGGCGATCGGCGTACCCCTGGCAAAAATGGCTTCCCGAGTTATGGCGGGGATGACGCTTGAATCGTTGGGCTTTACCGAAGAGATCATTCCCAAACACATTGCGGTAAAAGAAGCCGTTCTTCCGTTCTCGAAGTTTCCCGGCACAGACATTATTCTGGGGCCAGAAATGCGATCGACCGGAGAGGTGATGGGCATTGATACAAACTTCGGCACTGCTTTTGCTAAAGCAGAATTAGCCGCCTCCCAAGAGCTTCCGCTTAGTGGAACGGTGTTTGTCTCTATGAACGATCGCGAAAAGCTAGCTGCGGTTCCGGTCGTCAAAGATCTGATTGAACTGGGCTTCAAGATTATTGCAACGGCAGGAACGCGCAAAGTTCTGCAAGAACACGGGCTGGATGTTGATCTGGTGCTTAAACTGCACGAGGGCCGTCCTCATGTGCTGGACTCGATTAAAAACCAGCAGGTGCAGCTCATTATCAACACTCCGATTGGCGAAACTGCTCAGCAGGACGATCGCGTGATTCGCCGCACTGCGCTTTCGTATAAAATTCCGATTGTCACCACGATCGCGGGAGCAACGGCAACGGCAGCCGCAATTCGATCGCTTCAGTCAGAAACCTTGCATGTAAGAGCATTGCAGGACTATATGAAGCAGGACTATATGAAGCAGGACTGTATAAAACAGTAGAAGGGGGAACCCGGCAGCAGAACAGCGAGGTAAGGCAGGGCATACCTCAGGCCCTTGTTGAGCAAAAGCACAAGTGCAAGCAACCGGAGATAGCTTTGAAGGTCGTGGGGGCAATTTGCCCCTATTCACGGCTTTGGCTTTTCCTCAAGCTTTCGCTTGGTCTCACAGTTCTACTTGCACAAGGCTACTGTGCAGAAATCATTGCTTCTGGAGATGGTGGGGCTGAAGTTTCCAGAACTGCGCCAAATAAAGCTGCCAGTTTTCTTGCTTCGATCGCAACATCGTGCTGGAATGCAACTTGTTCTGCCCCTGCCTGCCCCATTTTCTGTAATACTTCTGGAGGAGATTGCAGTACAGCTCGAATTGCTGCCGTAAGAGCTTCTACAGAACCCGCAGGTACAAGCCAACCGCTGACTTCAGGTATTACTAATTCAGGGATTCCGGCAATGTAAGTGCTGATCACAGGGCGATGCAGTGCCAAAGCTTCCATGATTGCCACAGGTAGCCCTTCAGAGAAACTGGGCAGCACAAAGGCACGGGATGCCAGGACTTCCTGACGCACGGAGGAGTTGCTCATCCACCCAGCGATCTCAACGTAATTTTTCAGATTCGATCGCGCAATCAACTCTTCAATCTGTTGCCGTAAAGCTCCGTCTCCCACTAAAACCAGTTTCAGCGAAACTCCTTCTGATACGAGTTGGCGAACGGCTTCAACCAGCAGTAATTGTCCTTTGTCTTCGCACAAACGCCCAACACACACCAGGCGAGGCTCCAATGGAGTTGGCGTTGCAGGCTGAGCCAGAAAGTCTCGATCGACTCCACAATGAACCACAAAAATTTTCGACCATTGCGACTGAGCGCACCAGCGAAATAGCTGACTTTTGCCAAACGAACTTACTGTCACCACGAAAGCCGAGCGTTTGATCTTCTCCACGATCGAGAGTGCGGCGATCGTGTCAAACTCTTCGGGACCGTGAATCGTAAAACTGTAGGGCGGACCGCCGATCGCAGCGCACAGCATCGCTACGGTGGTTGAGTTTGTTCCAAAATGGGCGTGAACGTGCTGAACTCCCGCTTCGGCAAACCATTGCAGTAAAATACAGGCTTCTAACCAGTAGATCAGATGGCGAAGGATGCCGCGATCGGAGGCTCGACCCAGCTTCCAGGCTAATCTCAATCCCCCCAAGACCCCGATCGGCTTTGTGAGTAGGGTCCGAAGCAAGCTGAGCAGCAGGGTGAGCCGATTTTCTTCCAGGAGCGTTCGGGTGAGTTCTGCTTCCTTTTGGTCGAGCGGATCAACGAGTTCTGCTTGGCACGATCGAATCGAGTATCGCAAAACCTCAATTCCACAGGCTTCAACTCCCGCAATTTCGCGCCGAATAAAGCTGTGGCTCACCTTGGGATACTGATTTACGAGGTAGGCAATCCTGAGGGGTGCTCCCATATTTTTCACTAAATTAGTATTTGCTGACGGTGTTCATGCTGGGTCAAAACAGGATGCCGTAAATCGGTTACTACATTGGTTTTCACTCAGGTTGTCCTGTCAAGAGAGCCAAGCTAAAAATTATTGCTGCTGTGCCAGTACCCTTCTAGCAACAGACCGTTGATGGCTTGTAGGAGAGCGGAGCTTTTCGGGCTTCAGCACTAGACCCGCAACCCCTCCGATCGCCAGCACATAGATTGGATTCAAGAGCGCGTTGAACAAACTATCCACCATATATAGACTAATCACGACTAGTAAAGCAGCCGTTGGAGCAACTTTGGGATGTGACCACAATCGAGCCGGATAGCGCAGCCAAGTTAGGGCAGTCACAGGTAAGAGCATCGAGAGCGTCATACTGGCTAATCCAACGGTTCCGTGATGCCCAAAGGCAATAATCCACAAACTATCCTGAACGGTCATCTTGCCATAATTGTCGATTGGTACGCGGGCGCGTCCCCAGCCACCCCAGCCAAACCAGATCCGCTCTCTGGCTTTGTCGGTGAGAAGCTCTTCATTATTGAATCGAAATTCGAGCGACTGAACTCGATCGGGCGGCAGAAAGCCTGAGAGTGCTTCAATAATTTGATCTGTTACATAAGCTGCAGACTCCGCATTGACAAGGAGATAGCCACAAATCAGTGCGGATAGGGCATAAAGAGGCAGGGCAGTGCGAAAATAGCGCGACGAAACGAGTAAGCCGAGTCCTGCCACTAAAAGAAAATAGGCTCCGGTCGAGCGCATTAAAACAAACGTGACAAACAGTGCACCAATCAGCCAATCCATCGGAATGCCCCAAAGCTGCTTCAGCGTGCCCGATCGCCAGAGCCAGATGCCAATCAGCGTTGCTGCCATCATGAACGCAGCTACGGTTAGACCATGCCGCATAAACACGAGCGGTCGAAATCCGCCCAAACGCATTGCCTGTCCAAAATCTGCAAACGCGATATCACCGTAAATGATTCTATGGAGCTGAGGACTCATGCGCGACTCGAATAGGCACAGCGGGGCGTAAACCAGACCACCCACAAAAAGCCCGATCGCAAGTTGCTTTAGCCCGGTCAAACTGTTTAGATAGATCCGTCCCAAAAAGTAAGGAATACCCCAGGTCACGGTTTGATCCAGAACTGCTGCCACGCCGTCGTAGGGTCCTAGCTCGTTCGTCATGGAAGAGATAAACGGGCAAAGACACCAGATTGCCATTGGCAAATCGACCCAGCCAAACCGGAATGAGCTAAAGCGACCAACATCAAAAATAAAAGTTGCCAGCAGCACTCCATAACACGTTGCTGACATCTTAGTGTAGTCAGGCAGCCCCGGCAGAGTTAGCGATGCTTCAGGAAGAAACATCCAGGCAGTGAGGAAGCTAATCACAACTGCCTTTTGCGCCGGAAAGCGAGTGAAGAGATACAGCACGATCGGAATCCAGGCAAACATGACGAGCGGGACAGTGAGGGCAACGTGCCCGCCCGGATTATAAGTTAGCGTAAGCTCCATATCGGTTTCTCCATCACTGCTAGTCGCTCACTACCTAAAGATTTCTTGCACTTGTGTCCTAAAATCTCGTGTCCTAAAATCATTTATTCACTCATTGTTTCAATGCAACAGGCTCTCTGCCTGAGAGGATTTAGGTTGCGAGGTTCGATTCGGCACGGTCTGATGTTTCATGCTGTGATTTAGTGCGGCTTCAAATCGATCGGTTGCATCCTCCCAGGTATAATCAACAGATTTTTGGTATGCTGCATTCGACAGCAGTTGCCATTCTGCATCTGACATTTGACAAACCGCAATAATTGCCTCTGCCATTGCTTCTGGGCTGTTATGGGGAACGAGTAATCCTGCACCGTCTGCCAGCAGTTCTGGTGCGGCTCCGGCTGGCGTACCAATGACCGGAGTCCGGCAAGCCATTGCTTCTAAAATTGGCAGACCAAAGCCCTCGGTGCAGCTCCCAAACAGCCAGGCATCGCACCCAGCATAGTGATCACGCAGCTCGTCCTGAGTCGGTTTGTAGGTAAAGGTCACTTTTGCAGGTGGGATTCGTTCTGCGGGTAGCTTTGACTCGCCAAATGCTAGCAGTCTCAGTTGTGAAACTTTGCTGGCCGCAATTTTAAACGCTTCAAGCACCAGGTCTGAACGCTTCCAAGGCGTTGTGGAGTAAATCATGCCAACGGTTGGAACAGATTGCTTGTGGCGCGGGGGAGCGTAAAACTGCCTTGAATCTACGCTGTTGGGCACAAGCGAAACGCTGCTATTGCCGTACCGATCGCGCATCAAATCTTGTAGCCACCGCGCTACCACAATTTTTTGGAGAGGCAGGGAGTATGTGGATACAGCTTCTGCTTGAGGCAAGTAGTCAAAAACTTCATGATGCTGAATGAAGTGAATCTTGGCGCCCTTAGCCGGAGAAAACTTTGCAACCCAATGAGCCGTCTCCCACCAGGTTGCAATTACAACATCTGCATCAGACACATCTTCATCCTGGACTGGACGAAACCGTTCGAGCAGCTTACAAGTCACGCCGATGTTGTCAAAATGGGACGGCGGTTTTCTAGCTGGAATCAAACCTTTTCCGGCTAGCACTGAGCGAACCTGATCGCGGAGCGTCGGAATTTTAGAAGGGCGAGAAACAACAGATACTTCATGTCCGCGCTCCTGAAGCTTTTTTGCATAGGTTGCAATCACCCGGTCACCGCCCGCAAGCGACAGCCCACCCATCACAAAGGTAATCTTCATCTATTCCCTCTTATCCGCATCAGTGGTTGAACAATTGACTCGTCTTCTGGGCGGCGGCGCAATGAGAATTGAATTCAGTTTGTCGCTGCACCCCCGCCACTTGTCATTCATCAATGCCAGAGCCTTACAAACCAATCAAGTTATAAACCAAAGAAGGAGCGTACTCCAAACATAATGGTCAGGGTGGTCAAAAAGACAGCCGTAGCGAGGATATCTTGCCGGAAGGCACTAATCTGTTCGCGCCATAGTGCATAGCTAACCAGAATCCAGATCGGAATGTTGCTGACCGCAACGCTGACTACAGCTCCCACAGCTCCATAAAGCGAGAAGCCAATTGGAATGCCAATGGCATAAAAAAGGAAACTGAGAAAAGAACCAAAGGCGTTATATCTCGGTTTTCCGATCGCGAACAGAACTGGATCGATCGTCTGGGTCAGCATGAGGGGCCAGGTTCCCAGTGAAATCAGGGGAAGCATCCAACCTGCTGCCGCGTAGCGATCGTCGTAGAGAAAGCTGACCAGCAAATTCCCAAAGCTAATGAATATTGCCAGCCCCACTGCCAGAACGAGCAAAATCGGCTGACGATTTCGCAAAATCTTCTGCCGAAATTCAGAGCGGGGTAGCTCAGTCATTCTGGAGTAGGTCGGAAAGATCACTTTATTACTGACTGCCAGCAGCAACGATCGCGGCATATCTGCTAGCGCAAAGGCAATGCCATAAACGCCCAGCATTTCAAGGCTAAACAGCTTACCCAGGATCAACCGATCGGATTGGTTTGCTAGAAAAGTCATCACGGTGGAAATAAAGATCCACTTGCCAAAGCCAATCAGCTCTCTAACTGCACTGCGATCCCATGTCAGGCGATTGGGTTTACCTTTGTTGAGCTGGTGACTCCGAATGAGATGAAATATCGAGGAACTAAGACTACCCCCTACCAATGCCCAGACTGAAGGATAAAGCACCGCCCAGATGAGCATCACGGCTAATGAAATGACCTGCCCTGACAACTCGTAGATTGCAAGCTGCTTAACGGACAAATGGCGATTGAGGGTGAAAATGGCGGTTGAGTTGAAACCTCCGAGAGCCGAGCTTAGCCCAACGATCGGTAGCAGCAAAGCAAGACGCGGCTCGTTGTAAATTTGGGAAGCTGGAAAAGCAAGAACTAGACAGCCTAACCACAGCAGAAAACCGCGGATGATTTGCATCGTCCAGGCAGTATTCAAAAAGTCAGGCTCGTCGCCTCGCTTATTCTGAACAATGCTGGTATGGATTCCCAAGTCTGAGAATAGAACTAAGCCAGTAATAAAGACATATACCAGGCTCATCAGCCCAAACAGCTCCGGCAAAAGCAGGCGGGTGAGGATAACGTTGCTACCAAAGCGTAGCAGTTGACTGATTCCGTAGGCGGTAACCGTCCAGATCGCCCCCCGAATTGCCTGCTTTTTAATCGAGTTCGTGCTAAGGGATGCCATAGTAATACTTCTATAAGTCTGATCGGGCAGGTAGCTTGCTTTTTGAGGAACCAATACTCCTTCGCCAAATTTAGGCAAAATGAGAGCTTTAACAGCGACCTATCGGAAGACCAGTGACAATCAGCTAATACCGCGAATGGCATCCGCAGCGAACGAGTTAAGACTCAGAATGAGACAAAACCGTCGCTTTTAAATGTCAAAGCGCAGGGACTTGCTGAATGTCTTGGATTACTAGTTCCTTAACTTATGAAATCCCAAAAGCGTGATTCTGACGATCGATTTTCAGTAGCTTTACTTTTTCTTGTTAGGAAACGGTGATTGTTTAGGGGATCGATAAAGCAATATTTATGTTCTGTTCGCAATTTAACCGTGCTTTCCCAGCCGGGCGCAGGAAAAGCAAAGTCAGTAAATTTACCAATCCTAAATTAGGGATAGAAGCTGAGTTGAGGAAGTCCGAGCGTTTCTTCCCAGCCCATCATCAAGTTAAGGCACTGAATTGCCTGCCCTGCCTGCCCTTTCAGCAAGTTGTCGATTGCAGATATCACAATCACGCGATCGGTACGAGGATCAACCTCAATGCCGATATAGCAAAGATTTGTACCGCACGCCCATTTAGTTTGCGGGTAGACTCCACTGGGCAGCACCCGCACCCAGGGAGAGGAACGATAAAACGCCTGATAAATCGTAATCAGGTCATCCCGCACGAGTCCTGGATCGCGCAGGGTTGAGTAGACCGTCGCCAAAATTCCTCTCACCATCGGAATGAGGTGCGGCGTGAACTGAATGAGAACCTCGTGCCCTGCCAGATCACTGCAAACCTGCTCAATTTCCGGGGTATGGCGATGCCGCCCCACGTTATAAGCTCCCAGCGATTGATCGGCTTCTGCCAGCAGCAAATTAGTTTTGGCTTGTCGCCCGCCGCCGGATGTGCCTGATTTTGCGTCGATAATGGCAGACTCCGGCACGACTAACCCCTGCTTTAGGAGTGGTGACAGTGCCAGCAGGCTTGCGGTGGGATAACACCCCGGACAGCCCACAAGCTGCGCGTCGGCAATGCGATCGCGATACAGTTCGGGCAGCCCATACACCGCCGTTTCAGCAATGTCTCGATCGGTACGCTGCCTGCCGTACCAGGTTTCATAGGTATCCAGATTGCTAAAGCGATAGTCTGCCGATAAATCCAGCACTTTGCAGCCTTTTGCAAGCAGCGCAGGAGCCATCTCACAGGCTAGACCATTGGGCAGCGACAGAAAGACGACTCGACAGCGATTGCCAATTTCGTCCAGGTCGATCGGCTCGATCATCAGCTTCGTGTAGTGTCCTAGATGAGGATACAGCTCTGAGAACGGTTTACCCGCGCTGCTTTCCCCACCCAGATAAACCAGTTCCAGCTTGGGATGATCAGCCAACAACCGCACGAGCTGAACGCCCCCATAGCCCGATGCGCCGATAATGCCAACGGGTATCCGTTCTGAATCCCCCATGATGCTCTGTTACTCCAAATTTAAGAGAAATACAATTTGGTAAAAATACAATAGGGTAACTCGATAAGCTACGTCTATCAAAAGCAAAATTTTAGTCTGAATCCGGTTTCGTTGCCGAAAAACAAAAAGGCAAATTCGCACTACTGCTGCTTACAATACGAGCCGGCTGTATTTGGCTTGATTAACCCGACTGACTCAGGGGATGTGCAAGTTGGCAACTTAGATCTCAGCAGCTCAAACTTTAGCAGCCTAGACGATAGGGATTTCTCGCAGGGTTGGCACTCTGCTTGCCCCAATTGGACGGAGAAGAGGCCTATCCCATAAGAGAATTACACAGAAATTGAAAGAGCTGCACGGGGTGTTACTGGAGATCGGCGATCGTACTGGCTGAACTGAATTAAATAAATTTAACATTAGAGTATAGAGGTGAGCCTGCAAATTGGGGAAAGCGATACAAAAGGACTGCTGTACGATTTTCATTGGCAGCCTCCCCTGTACTCATCAACTAATGACTGAATTCATTCAAAATTGGGGCGATTAATGGTGGAACCGCTACATGGGCAAGAGCATTCTTTTTCAGGTTCAGACACGGCGTTTCAGTTTGATTCGATCGAGGCGGCTCTGGCAGATCTGAAGGCAGGACGATCGATCGTTGTGGTAGACGATGAAAACCGCGAAAACGAAGGCGACATTATTTGTGCGGCTCAGTTTGCCACACCGGACATGATTAACTTCATGGCGGTTGAAGCACGAGGATTGATTTGCTTGGCAATGACGGGCGATCGGCTAGATGAGCTAGATCTGCCCCTGATGGTGAGTAGCCGTACCTTTGAAGACAGCAACGAACAAACCGCTTTTACCGTCAGCATCGACGGAGCGTTGCATTTGGGAGTTTCGACAGGCATTTCGGCAGACGATCGCGCCCGTACCATTCAGCTTGCGATTAATCCAAATACGAAACCGGAGGATCTGCGTCGTCCCGGTCACATTTTTCCGCTGAGGGCAAAAGAGGGCGGCGTTTTGAAGCGGGCAGGGCACACCGAAGCGGGCGTTGATCTGGCGCGGCTGGCAGGACTGTATCCGGCAGGGGTGATTTGCGAGATCCAGAATCCGGATGGCTCAATGGCGCGATTGCCGCAGCTGATCGACTATGCTCAGCATCACCAGCTCAAAATTATCAGCATTGCGGATTTAATTAGCTATCGGCTCCAGCATGAGCGGTTTGTGCAGCGGGAGGCTGTTGCCGAGCTACCCACTCAGTTCGGGCATTTTCAGGTGTATGCCTACCGGAATCAGCTCGATAACTCAGAGCATTTGGCGATCGTGAAAGGCGACCCAGCGACCTTTAAAGACAAGACCGTGATGGTGCGGGTTCACTCGGAATGCCTGACCGGAGACGCGCTTGGCTCCCTACGATGTGATTGTCGGATGCAGCTTCAGGCTGCCCTAAAAATGATCGAGAATGCAGGCGAGGGCGTAGTCGTTTATCTGCGGCAAGAGGGTCGTGGAATCGGGCTAGTCAACAAGCTCAAGGCATACTCGCTGCAAGACATGGGGCTGGATACGGTTGAGGCAAACGAAAAGTTGGGATTCCCTGCCGATCAGCGAAATTACGGCATTGGCGCACAGATTCTTAATGATGTGAAAGTGCAGAAGTTTAGCCTGATTACCAATAATCCGCGCAAGATTGCCGGATTGAAGGGCTACGACTTAGAGATGGTCGATCGGGTGCCGCTGCTCATTGAGGCAACGACCTACAATGCTGATTACCTGGCAACCAAAGCCGAAAAGCTAGGACATTTGCTGCTAAGAACTTATCTGGTCACGGTGGCGATTCAGTGGCAGGACGATTCTTCGATCGGAGACACTTCGACCCATCGCCTTTCTGTTACCGATCGCTATGAGCGACTGGAAAAAATTCGTGCCTTGACGCAAAGTCAGGATTTGTTGCTGCAAGAAGAAGCCCGCTCGCTGGCGATCGCCCTCTTTGGGAATTCATCGCTGATTTTTCATCTGGGCTTTGACCAGGTCGATCTGTCTCCTCCAAACTGGTATCAGCAGCCAGATCACCCTTATGTCAAAGCGATCGGCAAAATTCTAGATGAGCTAACAGGCTGGCGATCGGTCAAGCAGCTTGAATTCCTGATTGCCACAGGACAAGATCCGCTTAGCAACCTTCAGGTAAAGCTCGACCGTCAAATTTTCCGCCTCGATCGGGCACATCCTGAAACTAACGTGATGCCGTCGCAGGTCTGCAAGCAGCTTGAGACTCAGCGAATTTTTGTGTTTTCAGAGCATCCGGTGATCGATTAAAGGATAGTGCGGGTTTTGCTCCCCGTGTTCATTCTGGCAACTGCGATCGTTCGTGCTCTGATGCTGTCTGGATTTGAGCGATTAAACGAGGACTAGGCAACATTGATCGATCGGGCGGTTTCGCTGGCGGCGAGGACTTCTTGGCGTGCCCAGCGATCGGCTTCCAGAATATCCTCCAGCGTTGGGGCGGAGCGGTGGTGTGACTGGTGACGATCGCACACCGTTTCGATTAGGTGGGGGATGTCGAGGAAGCGAATTTTTTCTTCCAGGAATAGCGCGACTGCCTGTTCGTTTGCCGCATTTAGGACTGCTGGCATGCTTCCGCCCGATCGCCCGGCTGCATAGGCAAGTTGCATACAGGGGTATTTCTCGTGATCGGGAGCGCGGAAGGTGAGGCTGCCTGCTTTCACAAGGTCGAGCCGTTCCCAGTCGGTGTAGATTCGCTCTGGGTAGGAGAGGGCATAAAGCAGGGGCAAGCGCATATCTGCCCAGCCCAACTGTGCCAGCACCGAGGTGTCTTGAAGCTCGATCAGCGAGTGGATAATGCTTTGCGGATGGATGACGATCTCAATGCCGTCATAGTCCATGCCAAACAGATAGTGTGCTTCGATCACTTCTAAGCCTTTGTTCATCAGGGTGGCAGAGTCAATCGTGATTTTGCGTCCCATCGTCCAGTTTGGGTGCTTCAGCGCGTCTGCAACTGTCACTGAAGTCAGCTTTTCGACAGGCAGATCGCGGAATGCTCCACCGGAAGCCGTCAGCAGAATTTTTCGCAGTCCGCCAACCGGAATGCCCTGAAGACACTGGAAGATTGCTGAATGCTCGGAGTCTGCCGGAAGCAGTTTGACCCCATGCTTTTCAACTAACGGCAATACTACAGGACCGCCTGCGATCAGGGTTTCTTTGTTCGCTAGCGCAATGTCCTTCCCTGCCTGAATTGCAGCGATCGTTGGTAGTAAACCCGCACAGCCCACAATACCCGTGACGACTGCTTCTGAATCTCCGTACCGTGCCGCTTCCACGACTCCGGCTTCACCGCTCACCAGAATTGGCTGGGGATCGAGATCTGCAATCGCTTCCTTCAGGGTGGGCAAGTGTGCTGCGTTGCCGATCGCGACTATCTCTGGGCGAAATTGCCGCACCTGCTGCGCCAACAGCTCGACATTGTTTCCAGCCGCCAGCCCGACAATCCTAAACTGATCGGGATACTGCGCCACGATATCGAGAGTTTGAGTGCCAATAGATCCCGTTGATCCCAGGAGAGTAATTGCTTTCACGATCGGTTCACAATGAGCAGCAATCTAACTATAGGACGAGAGGGGATCGAAGCGAGAGAGGAGTCAGAGGATGTTTGAAACGTCATGAATGTCCTGCATTGCCCCCTAGATCCTCAATGAATGGGGAACTTTGAAACTTAAGCAGCTCTGGCTGCCCTGTAATGGGAGCGATTGAACGAGTAGGATGGGGTGTGCAGCATAACTTATATGCATTAGCCGGGATTCGAGGTTGCCTAGTAGGGCATTGTATTGGTGATGCGAATCGGTGTAGCGGCATTTTCGGGAGTCGCAGAAATAACCTGTCCGACAATTCGGCCGTCTGAATAGCCTGCGTTTTTCAAAGCCGCCAGACAGTCCCTCGCCTGATCGCCTGGTACGCTTGCTAATAGTCCACCTGAGGTTTGCGGATCACATAGCAGGGGGTAAAGGGGATGATGGACGGGTGGATTTTTGATGAAGCGACTCGCGCCAAAGTTTTGTGGGTGCAGTGAACTGAGAAAGCCTTGCTGCACTGTTTCTTTTGCGCCTTCTAGAATCGGCAGTGCGTTGAGGTCGAGATCGATCGCCACCCGAGAAGCATTAACCATTTCTATTAAATGTCCCAGTAGCCCAAAGCCAGTGATGTCCGTGCAGGCTGTTGTGTTGGATTGCCGTAGAGGTTCGATCGCAAATTGATTGGATAAACGCATCGAGTCGATCGCCCCTTCAATCCAGCGTCCTTTTGCCCGAAGCTGCATATTTGCCGCAAAAAGCGTTCCTGTTCCCAGAGGCTTGGTGAGAATCAGAGCCTGTCCGGGCTGCATCCCGCCTTTTTTCCAGAGCTGATCTGCTGTTGCTAAGCCGTTGCAGCTTAAGCCAAACGCTAGTTCTCCGCCTTCGATCGTGTGTCCGCCGATGAGCACGGCGTTTGCCTGGTGCAGCACTTCGATCGCCCCTGAAAGCACTTGATACAGCGTTTCTTCCTGCTTGGTAGTGGTTCCATAAGGAAGGGTGACGATCGCCAGCGCACTTTGAGGCATTGCCCCCATTGCAAACAGATCGCTCAGCGCATGATTTGCCGCAATTTGCCCGAAGATAAAGGGGTCACTGAGGAGCGATCGAAAGTAGTCTACGGTCTGCACCATAACCTGACCCGACGGAACACTAACCACCGCCGCATCATCGGGGGCATCGAGTCCAATCAAAATATCGGGGCGATTTAGAACGGGGGGACGCGATTGATTGATTCGGTTCAGAGCAAGCTGAAGCACCGAACTGCCTACTTTTGAGCCACACCCCGCGCAGTGCATCGAAGGAGGGACATCGGCAGCAAAAGGTTTCGCATCTATCGACATCATCGGTTCTAGACTCGTGAATTTCTCCATAAACCGTCGATCGATCGAATCTTTCCACTTCCAGAAAATTGGATGAGGACCAAAGCTGAGATTTCCACGGGAGGCAATTGCTGTTCGCTTTAACTGACCTGCTTCTGGAGAATCGCCCGTTCCTACCAGAATCAAAAATTCTTTTTGCGGTTTGAACGGCTGCGGATCTTTGCCCTGCAACACGCGCCGCAGATTATTTGCCAGAGGTTTGCCCTGTCGCACCGCAAACACGCCTGCTTTTGGACGGGGATGATTCACCATGCTCGCCACATCACCCGCTGCAAACACCTGAGGATGGGAGATCGATCGCAGCCGATCGTCTACCAGCAGGAAGCCGCGATCGTCTGTTTTCAGCCCAGAATCCGCTAGCCATGAAGCTGCCGAAGCTTGCGTCACCCAAAACACTTCTGTAACGGGGATCGTTAGACCAGATTCGCAGTGAATTTCTTTTAGCGTCTGGCTTGGCTGAGCTGGGGAATCAGGGGTTGAATTTGAGAGCGTTACACTGCCTCCTCTGTTCTCTTTTCTGCCTTCCAAACCTGGGGGACTTTGAGCAGGTACGGCCCGAATTTCACAGACTGTTTCGCTCAGGTGCAGGTGAATGCCTCGATCGCGCATCACACGCTCAAGTTGCCGTCCCAATCGAGGATGCCTTTCTGGGACAAGCCGATCGCCCTTATGGAACAAATGCAGTTCGGGAATCGAGGGCTGTCCAGATGTTTGTTGCATTTGCCGTAGCCGTGCCTGAAGTCCCAAGATTAGCTCCACGCCACCCGCTCCGCCACCGACCACTGCCAATCGCATTGAAGAATCAGACTGTTGCCCAATTCGCTCGATGACCTGATCCCATCGCTGCAAAAACTGAGAAATCGGCTTTACCGGAATCGCGTACTCCGCCGCCCCCGGAACTGTGACTGCGGCAGGCGTACTGCCAATATCGATTGACAAAAGATCAAAGGCGATCGGCGGACGATTCGCAAACAAAACGCAATTTTCTTTCAGGTCTAACCCAATGGCGCGATCAACAATCATCTGCCCCTGAGCCAACTCACAAAGCGGACGCAGATCGATATGGCATTCGTCGAACTGGTATGCCCCTGCGATATAACCCGGCAGCATTCCCGAATAGGGCGTATGCGACACATCAGCAATCAGCGTCAACTGCACTCCCGGAACCGGGTTCATGCCGAATTGTTTTAGGACGATCGCATGGCTATGCCCCCCGCCGATGAGTACGAGGTCTTTGAGGATTGGCGACGACTGCATCACAATTACAGAAACACGTCAGTCTCTACCGTAGCGTTGAATTCGGTGGGTGAGGGGGCGATCGGTGGGTGAGGAGATGGGAAGAGCTTTACAAGCTTGGGTAACTCAAAATTCTACAGTAATGACTCTGATGAGTTCTCTATATCCTGCTTAAACTTCTGCTGAATCTCATCCGGCAAAGTTTCCAACGTAAAAGGCTGTACCTCACCCTGATACAGGAGTTGCTTAATCACCTCATACTTAGAACTTAGCTCTTTATTAAGCTGCACCCAGAGCCGCAGCCCTTCTCGAACCCAAATTTTTAGTGCTTCTTCACTGGGAAAGCTGGAGTTATACGGATATTCATCTTCATAGGTGTTGTTATAAACTTCCTGCCATCCTAGAAGACGCTGGAGTGTTTCTTGCCTAATGGGAAGCTGAGCAGGG
>NZ_JACJOR010000231.1:0-7931 GCF_014695615.1 Leptolyngbya sp. FACHB-711 | reverse complement strand
AACTCAAAGCTCATCAGCACAAGCGCGTTCAGCAGCGTCGCTTTCGGCAAAATCCAGTCACCTACCTGGCCGACTTAGAGCAACAACTGCTCAAGCTAACTTTGCTGTCCTAGTTTTTTTCAAGATTCTGCGAATCCGGTCGGCACTCAGTTCGACTTGTCGTTCCTGGGCAAGTTTGTGAGCCAGTTGTTTGCTGTTATACGTTCGCGGTTCCTGCTGGAGGCATTGTTCCAGATAAACCCAGTCTGCTTCCTGCCATTCTGGTTTCACCCCACGCCCAGGCGCATCCCACAGTCCGCCTAAACCTGCTTGTTGCCAACGACGAATCGTTTGTCGCACTGTGTTTTCCTAGCACTCAAAGATTTCAGCAATGGCAGGAACATTCCAGCCGTGCGCGTTGAGTCGAAGCATATGGGCACGGTCACGAATGCGTTGACACACCGTTGTCGCCACGCGCAGTTCGCTCAACGTTCGGTCTTCTTCAGCCGTCAGAACGATATGGACAGAGGCAGGCATAGTCAGCAAAACCGGGGAAATTTGGTCTTCTTCTTATCCTACGTTTATTTGTACCTACCTACTTAGATGATCGTTACCCACTGCTCTGCGATAGAATCTAACCATTTCAAGTTTCAATGATCTTGTCTTAAGTATTCATTTTGACACTCCTGATTTAGGTTCAGTTTAATTGAAGTGTCAGACTAAGGTTCGTTTAATACAGATAAAAATGGCAAAAAAGCTGTGATTTGAGTACCCAAATCTGACAGTTTCCCTTACTTCTGTCGCAAAGCTCCATCTTTGATAATCCTATCGGTATTCAGCGAGGTTTGCCCAATTTACGCCGCCTTCAAGGCTGCCTGGGTTTGACTGATAATACTCACATTCGGATCAAGCGCATCTCCAACCTTGAATAGCGCATCAAATACCTGCTGATTGCCCAGCATACTGGCTCTCAAGAATAGCCCACTCCAGCGCGCGATCGTTTCTGTTGCCGTAGCCTGATCTAATGTCGGACGATTTGGCTCACGGAGGGGGTTATCCTCATTAGTGATGCCATAGTGATTTGCCCCTGCAACCGTAATCAGCGCTTTGGGGGGATTGAGAATTTGATCGTAAGTTGCTTGACTAGCAGCGGGTAGCGCCACACTATCCAAACTTCCTACAATCAAGCCAATTGGAATATCGTCATTGTCGATTGGGAGGAATTCGCCAGTTTGCTGATTGCGGAAGTTTGTGCCATAAAAAACACCAGCTTTTAGCTCCGGCGGGCGCGTGTAGTTCCCTGAGCAAATGCCGGGCAGGCAAAACTCTTCCTGTGTTGCTCCTAATCCTGCGCCACCACCAAAGGAATGCCCTAACAATCCCAATTTATCCGTATCCACAATTTTGAAAATCGGAGATGAGGGATTCTGGTCTTCCACCCGCATCTGCTCGAGCACCTGATTGACCTGTTCCTGTTCAGGAAATAGCCCAGTAAACGGTTGACCACCAGGTCCAATCAGCGTCCGCTCATTGTTTGGCACAACCACCACAAAGCCATAGCTCGCAACCTGTGAGGCAAAGTTAGAGTAGTCTGATTTATCCACCAGCGCACCCTGTAACATTAACGCGATCGGCAACTCCACGGTATTGCGAAGGAACCGAGGCAATTGAGGATAGTAGATATCCGCCTGATCTCCATCAGGTACGATCGTTGTTGTGAAACGCTTGATGTTGAGGGAAAACGGCTCTTGAGTGAGGGGCAACGGGAAGTGGTTATCTTCGTCCGCTCGGAAGATGCCGGAGCGACCATCTGATAACTTCGCCCAGAATGCCACTGAATCCTGATTGTTTAGTCCTTTATTCAAAAAGTTCAAATCAACGACTGTTGAACCGAGTAGCTGATCCCCTGTAGCAATGACCTCCTGCTGTCCCACAAAAATGGCGCTGCCGCCCGCATCAAAGTCTGCCAGATATGCCACCGTTCCAGCATTGTTGATGTCCACTCCCCGAAACGATCGCAAGGAACCTGCACTATCTGCAACGGAATTTAAGTCACCTCCATCCCCTGTGAATACACCCACTGTCCCAGTTGCAGAAACACCAATGAATGCAGCCGTTCCTTCCCTGTTGATGGCGGGTGAGCTGCCAAAAAGAATCAATCCATCGCTGGGATCTGCGATCGTCGTTACTTGCCTATTCCGCCCGGTAAAAATGCCTGCATTTTGAAACAGTTCTGCGATTGGAACCTGCTGCCCCTCTACCTCGATCGTGCCTGGAACGGGAGCAATTCCTGCGGAGAAAACAACGGTGCCTCGCTCATTTAAATCGGGCGTAATTCCAAAGGTCGTCAACCCACTGTTAGAATCCGCGATCGTGCGCGTGTTGCCCCTGGTGCTGGTAAAAATGCCCTTTTCACCCTGATCCAAATCAGCTCGGAATGCAACCTTGCCCCGATTATTAATAGCAGGTTCGCCGAAGAGGTTGTCGAGGGTGGGAATGCGTTGAAAATTAAAGGAACCAGAGCTATCTGCAATGCGAGTAATGGTCGTGCCATCGCCCGTAAAATAGCCTGCATCTCCACTGTCTAAGCCAGCTAAGAAGGCAACCGTACCCTGATTATTAATGGAAGGACCAACCCCTAAAAAGCTAAAGTCTCCTGCTGTACTGGCGATGGAGGTCAGAGAATCACCATTGCCAACAAAAATGCCCGCCTCCTGGGAACGAGTGGCACCCCAAAACGCTATTTCGCCCGAGTCGTTGATTGCAGGTGCAGTCGCAAGGGGAACGCCAGTTGGGCTAAATTCAAAAGTTGCGAAGCGGGTAGTGTCAGCAATTGCTGTGATGCGGTAGTCCACCTTCTTCTCTACTGCCATCGCTTTCTTCCTCAATAGAATTCAGGAGCACCTTGAAGGGCTATCAGAATCTTATCGATGAGACAGTATCGTTACTCACTAGTCTATAAAAATTAACCCATAGGATCGTTTAATCCCTGAAAGGGTTTGGTAATGATCTTCGCGATCGGGCGATATTTGAGTTATGACGCAGATACAGGTTTCAATTCCTGAAAGGGTTTGCTGGTGATCATCGCCTGTTTTGTAGAAAGTTTCAAACAGCGCAAAGCTTAGTGCCCAGTTGGCAGATGTTTTTCTGTTTCGTACAAAATGCCTATCTCACGAGCTGCAAAAAAAGACATTATCGTGGAGGGTGAGGGTGCAGTGATAGAAAACCATTGGAAAATCTTCCAGTTAGGGAAACTGCTCGATAAATGCTGCGGCAGTTAAGATAGCAATCCCATTTCAGGGATGCAGGACAAGAAGATCAGCATCTCCTGTAATGATGACTTCTGCATTTGCAGCAACTGCCGCTGCAATAACAATCAGATCATCAGGATCTCTGAGGCTGGAAACTTCTGGTAAGGATGCAGGGGAACAAAGTTCAACCAATTGCCTGACCCTAAGCATCAATTCTTCAACTGGTATGCCAATCCTGAGAAGACGAGGTTGTAATTTTGGGTAGTTTAACGTCGCTTCTAGCTCTGATAGCAGACGATCGCTCGCAGCAATTGTAATCTGCTGTTGTTCTGCCCTTATAATGACTTGCCGAGGAGAACCACCCCACAGTAAACCTGAAACCCAGATATTGGTGTCAAGAACGACTTTCATCTTCTGCCATTGTGCGTCTTACTTCCTTCACAATCTCAGCGATTTCTTCGACCGCAGGCTGCTCAGTGTCGTGCCCCAAATCGTCAATGCGCTGCCACAGGTCTGAGAAGCCTTGCGGTTTCTGGATCTTTTTGATCAAGATCGTATCCTCAGTCTGCCACACTGCATATTCGTCGCCGGGTTTAAGCGTTGCCTGAATTTCAGAAGGTAGTTCCAGTTTTTGATCGGCAGTGACACTGATGATAATGGTTTTAGACATCATGACTTCCTGTTAGCTATTTTCCTTGCCCTTTTTGCCAGCGATCGCCCCATAGGTTTCAGGATAACTCCTGATCTGCTGGTAGAGAGCGGACAGCGTTGCTTGTAGGCGTGTTTCATCCTGGTAATGATCATCGCCGTCACGGGCGGAAGTAAGCACTCGTCTGGTGTGGACTGGGCTTCGATCCCTGAAAGGGTTTGGTAGTAATTATCGCATCGTTTTCGCGGGCACTGGAACCGCAACTGCTGCGTTTCAATGTTTCATATCTTGATCGTTTCATCAGCACTACACTTCACTGATACAACTATGCTCGGCATGACCCAAGAATGCTATGAACGTTTCACCCGTTTCTTAATCCCAAAGACTTGCCCCACTCTGCAACCTCAGTCGTTACGGATTGCCTCAATAAACTTGTGCAACACAGGTGATGGGTTACGGGGGCGCCACACAGCAACAGTCTCAATTTCAAATGTCGGCTGTATATCTTTGTAGATCACCCCAGCTCGTTGTAGATTCTGCATTGAGGCTGGCACGAGTGCAACTCCAATTCTTCCAGCAACCAAACTGAGTACTGTTTGTAACCACCGCGCTTGTTGCACGACGGTTGGCATAAACCCGTTTTCCTGACAAAGATTTAGGACTTGATGATACAACCCTTGCCCAATGTAAGATGGGGGCAAAATAAAGGGTTCTTTGCTCAGCGCTTTGAGCGGAATTCTCTGGTGAGATAGGAGTGGATGCTCTTGATGAATAGCGACAATTAATGGCTCCTTGAGAATAGACAAAGAATTCAGATCGGGATTGTTTTGAATAGGAGAATTAAGGAAACCACAATCAATTGTGCAATCCTTAAGCTGTTGAATTTGAGCTTGAGAATCCAATTCACATAAGATCAACTCAACCTGTGGAAATCGAGTTTGAAAAATGTTCAGGATATTTGGCAAGACGCTTTGAGTCACAGTACTGTTAACCCCGATGGCTAAGTGCCCAGTTTCCCCTCGATTAGCTTGCTGAGCAATTTGAGTTGCCTGTTCAACCTGAGTTAAAACTAATTGCGCCTGCTTTAAAAATGCTTGTCCCGCATGGGTTAACTGAAGAGGGCGTTTATCCCGTTCAAATAACTGTACACCCAGTTCGATTTCCAAAGCACGGATTTGCTGGCTTAAGGGGGGTTGAGCCATGTGTAACCGCTCAGCCGCTCGGCTAAAATTTAGCTCCTCTGCAACCATAACGAAGTATCGCAGGTGTCGTAGTTCCATTGTTAAAATTCGCAGCTTATCTCACAACCATATTTCAGAAGTATAGTATGCCGATCTAACCAATATTGGACATATCAAAGCCCAGCTCTTATCGTTTCAATAACACAGTTCACTGGATTCAAACAGCCCAGCATTATGGTTATCTCACCATCTACAGGAGCAAGCGCGATACCCCAACTCCTGAGCCAGAAAGGATATTACGGTGAATTTGGCGGGCGCTTTACGCCTGAGATTTTGCATGAAACGTTGGAGACGGTCACCATTGCCTATCAAGCTGCTAGACAAGATCCTGAGTTTTGGAGTGAATTTATCGCCCTGTTGTCTAACTATTCCGGTCGTCCGACACCCCTCACTTATGCTGAGCGGTTAACCCATTATTTGGGGGGTGCCAAAATTTTCATCAAGCGAGAAGACTTAAACCACACAGGCTCGCACAAATTGAATAATGGGCTTGGGCAAATGCTGCTAGCGAAACGGATGGGCAAAACGCGAGTCATCGCAGAAACAGGGGCAGGGCAACATGGAGTTGCGACTGCCACCCTTGCCGCTAAATTTGGGCTTAACTGCACTATCTATATGGGCACGATCGATATTGAACGGCAAAACCCGAACGTGTTCTGGATGCGAAAGTTAGGGGCAGAGGTGATCCCTGTTTCAACGGGAACTCAAACGCTCAAAGATGCCATGAATGAGGCATTACGGGATTGGTCTACTCATATGGACACGACGCATTATGTATTAGGAACCGCCTGTGGACCTCATCCTTTCCCAGAAATGGTTGCCTGGTTTCAATCGGTGATTGGACTGGAAGCGCGATCGCAAATCCTGCAGCAGGCTGGAAGACTACCCACAGCGGTCTATGCCTGTGTTGGAGGAGGCTCTAATGCGATCGGGATCTTTGGTGGATTCCTAGAGGATGCGGCGGTGCAATTAGTGGGGATAGAAGCAGGGGGATTGGGAATCAGTACCCCACATCATGCCTCTCGTTTAGCAGCATCGGATGCATCTGTTGGGATTGCTCAGGGGTATAAAACCTATTTTCTGCAAAACCAGGATGGACAAATGCAGGACACCCATTCCGTTGCAGCAGGGCTTGACTATGTTGGTGTTTCACCCATTCTTGCTCATTTGACTCAAACAAACCGGATGATCGTCAAAGCCGCAACAGATGCGGAAGTACTTGATGCTTGCCAGTTGTGTATGAGTCAAGAAGGACTAATTCCTGCCTTGGAATCCGCTCATGCGTTTGTTCAAGCCTTTAAAGATGCCCCTTACTATACTTCCAATGATTGCATTGTGATTAACCAATCTGGACGAGGTGATAAAGATATTTTCACGATCGCCAATGCATTTAATGATGCTGAGTGGAAAGCATTTTTAAGTAATCAAGCATCCTCTTTTAACCCGCCAAACTAAGGAATTTAAGGAAAAATTGATGGAGACCCTATCCACATCCACTGCATTAGAGCAGTTTATTGTTGAACAGCGTCAGCAGCAAGACATTCTGCTGATGTCTCATACGGTCTTGGGCTATCCGTCGTTTCACGACAATTATCGTGCGGTTGATGCGCTTGTGCAGGCAGGGGTTGAATTAATTGAACTCCAGTTCCCCTTTTTAGAGGCGATCGCAGATGGCTCCATCCTGCTCAATGCAAACCACTCTGCTATCCAAGCTGGAACAACAATCAATGATTGCTTCTGCTTTGCTGCTAAGATCACCCGGCAGTATTGGCAAGCTCGGTTTGTTGTTACAACTTACTGCAACGTTGTCTATCAGTATGGAGTTGAGCAGTTTGTCCAAACCGTCGCCCGTTCTGGTATTGCTGGATTGATCATTCCTGATTTACCTCCGGAGGAGGCTGAGACTTATGTTGCAGCCTGTAACTATCATGGCATTGCTACAATCTTCTTATGCACACCAAATAGTTGTCCTCAACGATTACAGCAGATTGCCAAAAGCACAAGCGGAATGATTTACTGTACCGCTCGCAAAGGCGTGACAGGGCATGAAACGCAATTTTCAACTCAATTTAACCGGTATGTAGAATCTGTTCGTGCATTCGTTCAACGTCCAATCGGTGTTGGATTTGGCATTCAATCTCAAGCAGCTATTTCTCAATTAAAGGGGCAAATTGATATCGCCATTATCGGTACCCAAGCCGTGAAATTGTATGTTGAGCAAGGAGCATCAGCATTAGAAGGATTTATGCGAGATTTACGAAACGGCAAAGCACTATGAGGGAAACTGTCAGGTTGTGTCGCAATAACGGGTCAATGGTAAGGTAGACAAGCCGAACTCTGCCGACTCGCTCTCCAATGTCTATTCCTGTTCTGTTCAAGCGGGGGCACTTTCAGCCTGCAATCATCCTGCTCAACGTCCGCTGGTACTTCTCTTTAGGTTCGCCAGTTCCTCAAAGCGGGAAACCCGCTTATCCAGACCTACAGCGGTTGCCACTTGGGTAAGCCACACGGATCTGTCAAAGAAGACTTTAACCCAGTGACTAACTGTGGCTTACTAGCTTGAAAATCGCTGTAGCAGCTCGTGTTCTAGCCCCAAAAGGGTTCTCAATCGCTCGTTTCTGCTGCTGCCGTTTGGGATTAGAGAGTGCTTCCCTGACCCGTTCAGAAACGGGTTGCTCACCCTCCTTAAGGTCAGGCAGCCTGGGATAAGCTGTACTACCTATGCTCCTATCTCTATGAGTTCTGGGAATTCTGCTGCTTAAAGCCTAGAAGAATTCCCAGAACCGCAAACAGGAGGAGGGGCTGTTTGGG
>NZ_JACJOR010000230.1:0-4247 GCF_014695615.1 Leptolyngbya sp. FACHB-711 | reverse complement strand
ATGTTGCGGTGATCCTGCTCGATGATGTTATTCAGGTACTTGCTCTGCCGTAATTCCGTCTCTGCTGTGAGCGTTTCATCGCCTTTCAAGGCTTCGACTGCTCCTGGGTAGGCAACGTTCTTGTCCACCGTAATTACTCGCAGCGCTTGAGGATGAGTCGCTTTTAGAACTTTGCGGAAAAATCTTGCGGCTGCCTTGTCATCTCGCGAGCGCACTCAGTATGAAGTCGAGCGTGTTGCCCATTAAATCTACGGCTTGGTAAAAATATTTCCACACTCCTTTCGCTTGGATGTACGTCTCATCCACCCGCCAGGAATCGTTCGTTCCGCTCAAGTGCGGTCGACCTCGTTTGTCCAGTCCCAGGGCATCGCTCAACCCCCACCAATGGATCGTCGAATGATCCACTTCTACTCCCCGTTCTGCCATCCTCTCTTCTAAGTCCCAATAGGATAAGGCGTATCGACAGTACCATCGCACACTAAGCAAGATGACGTCGGGCAAGAAATGTCGCCATTGAAATAGAGAAGGTGTGGACATCGGAGGAAGAGAAAGGAAGATTGGGCTTGTCTACCTTATCCTCCACTGGTTTTCGCGACACAACCAAATCGATCGCCTCCTAGTTCTTGCTACCCCTGCCGGGTAGGGATAGGTAATGTATATCCCTCCACCCTGTAATAGGTAAGCAATATCCCAGAAATACTTACATTTTCTTCGCGTGTGCCAATACCTGATTCTCCAAGCTCAGCTCTTGCAGATGAACTCAGTAATATTTCCTCCCGACCTGCGATATCTTCCCCTAACTTACTTGCCAGGTTCACTTCATTCCCAAATATATCTTCATTGGCAATATTGAGTATCTTTCCATACCCTATTCCAAAGGATGCGTATAGATGCTGTTCTGCTGGTAACACAGCGTTTGCAGCGTTGAGGCAATCGTTCATCTCCTGGCTTGCGGTCACTGCGTCAATCACTTTATCGAATAAGCAGAATAGGTTATCAGCCTCAGCCTTGACTAAGATTCCTCTGTTCTGCTCAATGCAAGGTTCACAAATCGAGCGCATTTGATGAATCATCAATAGGAAAGAAATAATCCCGAATTGTTGAGTTGTGCGAGAGAAGCCGCTCATATCGAGCACCAGAATGACTTTATTGTCGCTAAAGATATTCTCAATGATTTCAGTGGTCTCTGCGCTGCGGTTAGGGTATTCAATAATTTGACGCAGTAGGCGCTGCAAATTCGCGCGGGAGTTCAACAATACATCAGTCTTATGATTGTTCGAGGGGATGTTAAGCATTAGTTCAGAGAAAGAAAATTGTCTATCTAGATCACCTAGACAAGAGAGTGCCCAAGGGCTACCTTGATCTGCTCGTTGAAGAAGAAACTCTGGTTTCTGAACTTGGCTTAATGCTTGGGATTAGGGTGAGAACGACTGCCTCCATCCTTTCCTCTCCCTACCCCTGCTTGGGTGGAACAAACGGAGTACCCCAGAACACCCAGTTTTCTGTGTTGAAGAACGATCGCTAGTTATAGATCAAATTTGGCTCAATTGCTTGCCGGGGAAGAGTTGCAGCCGGAATATGCGACCAGAAGGCAATTCCCATTGCAGTCTTGATCTTGTGCAAGGAGTTAGCAGAGCAGTAGTGGTCCAAATACCATTTGCAGCCATACTCCCCCTTCCAACGTTGACCTAACTTAACCGTTTCACCTCACGGGGTGACAGAGGAGCTAGAGAACAGAGTGGATCAAGCTCATCGCTCTCAATCCTTGTCGGAAAAAGCGGCGTTTTTGCGGCTTGAGGTGCATCAGTTCTTCTGCCCAAGTAAACCACAAATCCATTGATGCAATCCATAACTGCCCATACAACCCAATCCAAAAATTACTGTGTCGTTTTTGCGCTCGGTTGGGTTCTTTCACTCGTCCAATGTAGTGCTGGATTTGCTTGCGACGGATGCGCTTGCCTTGCTCGGTTGTGAGCGTGTAGGCAATCGACACCAGCAGCACTAAAGCGAGAAATCGTTGCCCAGTGGCGCGACAATTTTCCAGATTGTAGCCGCCCGTTTTGAAATCTTTGAACATCGGCTCAATCGAAAACCGTTTGGCGTAGCTGCTCAAGGCAGCATCGAGATCGTTGAGATTGGTCAACAAGTACCACACTTGATTGGCTTTTGAGTGTCGGTAAACTCTTTTCCAGCGCGTGACGAGATTGAAGCGACCAAAGCCTTGTTGTTGCGTCACCTGCACCTGCACCTCGAAGCAGGCAATGCCCGGAAACTGGAGCAATTCGTCGAGGCGTTCAATTTCGGCATCGCAATGGGATTTAACCGTCGTGCTTTTGGGCAAGCGCAGCACAAACTTGACCCCTTGTTGGCGCAGCCAATCGGCAAGGGCAACGCTGTGAAACTCCCGGTCTCCCAGCACCGTACACTGATAGCTTTTCATTAAGGCAAACACCGGACGCAACACCCGTTGTTGCTCTGAAAGTGAACTTAAACCACAATGGTCAAGGCAATGCCAGAACACAGGAATGGCTCGCTTGTGGTAAACCACGCTGACCATCAGCAGATTATGGTGTTTCCATTGGGTGCGGTCAATCACCAAGTACACGTCTTGCCCTCGATGGAAATGCTGCTTCAGCCAATATGTGAGAATGGGAAACCACAAGGCTTTGAGATTCAACTGCGGCAGTTGTAGAAATCGCTGGAGATTGCGACGGCGACTTTCAAATTGAATGGGTTGGGCAAACAAGGTCGCTAATCGTTCCATACTGACATTGCGTTCCCGCTGTAGGAGGGCAACCAGCATCTTCACGGTGATGAATTGAATTGAACTCAGTTGCGCTTGTAAACAAGCCTGATAAAATGAAGGCAACATTTTTACAATTGAGTGTGATTCGTCGGATTCACCCTATTTTTTCGGCTTTGGGTTGCCTCTGTCTGCCGCCAGGCTTACCTTCTAGCCTCGTTGTCACCCTCTGAGCCGTTTCACCCATGTACAGCAAGATGGGCAGCTCGTTTTTCTGAGCGAGTAGATGTTGCAATCTCTCCACTACCCCCGCAAAACGACGGGGCAAAAAGCAATCCAGGAATATTCCCACGTTTGACTTACGAACCCATCTGTATCGCATGAGTGGAGTGGATTATACTCCAGTAGATGACTTTAGCGGATTAACAATGCTAACGCTGCTGTCAGAACTGGGTTTAGACCCATCCCGGTTTCCCTCCGCCAAGCATTTTGCTTCCTGGTTAGGGCTGTGTCTAGGGAGCCGCATCACGGGTGGAAAACGAAAAAGCTCTAAGACCGGTTGTGTCGCAAAAACTTATTAAGGACAACCGCTCAGTATCGTTTGTATTCCTTTAAGCAGCAATTCCAAAGGTCGATTCAATAAATTTTGCTTGAGAGACACTGCTCCCTTTCTCAATGCCTTTCACTTGTCCTTTTCTGATCATATTCATTGCCTCAATCGCCCTCAGGGTTCTCCTTGCGCTATTGAATGACTTGAATCCCATCATGGGTCTGGTAATCCGCTTGATGTTCCTGTGGTCTTGCTCAACTCTATTGTTCAGGTATTTCACCTGCCGTAACTTGGTCTCCTGCGCGATTGTCTCATCATCCTTCAGGGCTTCCATTGCCATTGGATAAGCCGCATTCTTATCCACATTAATCACTCGTGGAGCCACAGTGTGCTGTGCTTTGAGCACCTTGCGAAAAAATCTTGCTGCTGCCTTGCTGTCTCGCTTGGCGCTCAGCATAAAGTCGAGGGTATTCCCCTGCGAATCGACTGCACGATACAGATATTTCCACATATCCTTGATTTTGATGTAAGTCTCATCCACGCGCCAGGAATCATTTGTGGGCTTCAAGTGCAGTCGAACCCGTTTGTCCAGTTCTGGCGAGTATTTCAACACCCAGCGATTGATCGTCGAGTAATCCACCTCCACTCCTCGCTCCTGCATCATTTCCTCCAAGTTTCGATAGCTGAGAGAGTAACGGCAATACCACCGCACATTCAGCAGGATGATCTCAGGCAAAAAGTGCCGCCACTTGAATAGAGAAGCAGTAGACATCGGAAGATTGTGAGGAGAGTTTAGTCCTGCTTACCTTACCATTCCCTAGTTTTTGCGACACAACCGTTAAGTCTCCTTGTAACCAGAAAAGACGCCCATCGCTGCAAATGATTCAAGGATTTGCTTTGGTACTTCTTTTGTTTGCGGCAGCTTGATGGGAAAAATGTACTTAGATAACTGTA
>NZ_JACJOR010000023.1:0-3244 GCF_014695615.1 Leptolyngbya sp. FACHB-711 | reverse complement strand
AGGATGATCCCCTGTTTTATGAGAACGTACAAATACACTGGAGCAAGAACACCTTGATCTTCTCGTAGGCTGGAGTGTAATCAAAGTCGAAGCACAAGCAGGCGACGCCCTAATAAAGCTGGGCACATACCTTTTCACTCAACTGAAGACCCCCAGGAGAAATCTCATTACCTGCAAAAGTTTGAACAGGACTCATACCTCGCTACAATATTCGATCGTCGGAAAGCGCAGAATGATCGGATTTATCAATACGGGGGACAGGATTGGGAGAGAAGCAAAAAGCAACTTTAGTAGAAGCACTGCTCTGACGGAAGTTTGGATCACGGATTCTGGTAGATGATGCTGTTAATCAGCTTCAGGAACTACTTAAAATCCTGGTGGACTGATACCTCTCGATTAGATGGCGTTGAGGCGATTATTAGTGCCAGATATTATTCCTCGATCGCTCCCAGCCCCCTGAGAGTCACCTTTTGAGCTTCTGTGAGTCCACTGGCTCCTGTAATATTCATGCCTTCATAGGGACGTTCAACGCGCAGTGTGTTTTTGCATTCTCCGGTTTCAACTTGCCAAATCTTGATAGTTTCATCCCGGCTACCGCTTGCGAGCAATGGCTGAACCGGGTTAAAGGCAACCGAGAAGACTAGATTGCTATGTCCTCTTAAGGTATTGAGACAACTTCCATCTTCAGCACTCCAAACCTTGATCGTTTGATCGGCACTGCTGCTAGCAAGGAACTGACTGTCTGGGCTAAAGGCAACTAAGAAGACAGAGCTTGTGTGTCCCTGAAGCGTTCGCAGACAAGTTCCGGTTTTGAGATTCCAGATTTTGATCGTTTGGTCGGCGCTGCTGCTCACCAATCGTCTTCCATCTGGGCTGAACATAACGGATGTGACACCGCTAGAATGACCGCGCAGAACTTTCGGACAATTTCCAGTCTGAATGTCCCATAATCGAATCGTTTGGTCATCTCCACAGCTTGCAATTTGTCCTCCATTAGGGCTGAAAGCAACAGACCAAACCCAGTTGAGATGCCCTTTCAAGGTTTTCAGGCAAACTCCAGTTTGGACATCCCAAAGCTTTAGCATGCAATCCCCACCGCTACTCAAAATCTGGCTACCATCTGGACTAAAAGCGATCGCTCGAATCCAAGAACTGTGTCCACGCAGCGTGTTAATCAGCTTTCCACTCGATGCTTCCCAGAGCCGCACTGTCTGATCGAATCCACCTCCAGCCACAAACTGCCCATCAGGACTGAAGGCAACCGAGAGCAGCGCACTTTTAGAGCCCTGTAGGGTTCTGAGACATCGACCGGACGCAACTTCCCAAAGTCGAGCATTGTGGTCTTCATGGCTACTGGCAAGAATACTGCCGCTTGGACTGAAGGCAACCGACTGCACCCAGCTTGCATAACCCTGGATCGTATTAAGGCAGTGTCCGCTGTCCACGTCCCATAACCGCACCGTCTGATCTTCGCTACCACTTGCAATCATTGTGCCGTTGGCATTAAACGCAACTGACTGCACCCAGCTTGTATGTCCCTGGAGCGATCGTAGACATTGACCGGTCCCAATCTCCCACACGCGAATCGTTTGATCCTGACTGCCACTGATCAGCGTTTGACCATTGGGACTAAAAGCGATCGACCAAACCCAATCTCCATGCCCACGTAACGTTGCTGTACAATCACCGCTTTTCACATCCCAGAGCTTAACGGTATGGTCTTCACTCGCACTGGCGATCGCCAACCCGTCAGGACTAAACTGCACGGCACTGACGCGATTGCTGTGTCCCCACAACGTTTTTAGACAAACCCCCGTTCGCACATTCCAAATTCGCAGCAAATGGTCATCACCGCCGCTGACCAGCAGATTTCCATTTGGGTTAAAGGCAACCGAGCAAACCCAGCTATTATGTCCGGTTAAAACCTTCAGGCATTGCTTCGATCGTAAACTCCACAGGCGAATTGTATGATCTTCACTGGCACTGGCAAGCAGCAACCCGTTAGGGTTAAAGGCAATTGACCAGACCCAGCTTTGATGTCCAGAAAGAATCTGCTGACACTCTCCGGTACGGCTACTCCAAATTTTAATGGCATGATCTTCACTGGCACTGGCAAGCCATTCTCCATCTGGACTAAAAGCAACCAGACAAACCCAACTACCGTGTCCTTCACAGCTTAAGATTGGCTTGCCGTCTTCAACCTGCCACAAGCGAATCGAACCATTGATGTCACTGGTTACAAGCTGCTGACCATTCGGACTAAAGGCAACAGATAGAGCACCGCCGAGCGGCTTAGTGAATACAGAACGAGACAGATCTGCCTGGGAAAAATTGACGCAGTGGAGCTGCACTCCTTGAAGATAAGCCTGCCATACAGCTAGATTGGAAAAATCACATTCCGTCAGGTCAGCCTGGATATGGCTCAGTAGATTGAGCAGGTTTCCGGCTGCATAGCCTGGCTCAAAGGTTGTTGATTGACGCAACTTGTCTAATGAAGCCTTGAGGTGTTGTCCAAGTCTTTGACCTGTGCGGAATTGGTGCAACAACAGATCCGCGATTGGCTTGAGCAGACAACGAATCTGGTTCTCACGCACATAGTCCTTCGCCTGAGCCTTGATTAGGGCATAGGATTGAAGCAGATCAAACCGCTGTTCAACAATCTCCTCGTAAATTTGACGAATGATTTGCTGAGTAATGAACTCCAGGATAAATTGCGGTAAGGTAAATGTCACCGTTTTATGTTCAGCGGAAATAAAAGTTTTAACCAGAAGCGATCGCTGCCATAGATGTGTTAGAGCTTCCAGCAAATCCTGCTTCAGCATTGGAGTCGTAATATCTTCGTACAGATCTAATAAAGATACAGGCTCCCGATTCAGGGCCAGCCAGCGTAGCACAGCCCATTCTAAATCTGATAGTCCAGCAAGCTGTGATTCAATGAGCAATTGCAGTTCTCTTCCAATAAAAAGTCCCTGATCTAGAAAATCCCGAATGTTGCCGTTAAAGAATTCCTGAACAACGACTGCAACTGTTTGTAGTGCAAAAGGATTCCCGTCGTAGTAACGAACGAAATCTTGCCAATCTATTTCAGTTCCTGAAAGTGCTGCTTTTACGGCAATCACTGCCTGTCCCTCAACCCAGTTCAAGCCTCGAATATCAATAGACCCGACTGTATGCGTGCTGCTCTCCAACCTTGGAATAATTTTCAGTTTTTCTCTGCTAATCACAATCACACAGCTTTGATGAG
>NZ_JACJOR010000229.1:0-2902 GCF_014695615.1 Leptolyngbya sp. FACHB-711 | reverse complement strand
GTGGTTCGTGCTCAAGAATTGGATGCGTCAACGCTGGGATGAATTTGATAGCTTTCGCGATTGTGTCGATGCTGCCTTCAACCATTGTTCGAACGTGTATCCGTAAAGCTATACAACTTCCGCAACTCAATCTCAAAGCACTATGGTTTCCCATTGTCAAATATTGGCTCAAGCAACATTAGCATCAGGGGCACCAGTTGTATCTGGTTATCGACCGGACGCAGTGGAAGCACCATAACTTGCTGATGATAAGTATTGTTTATCAGAAGCGAGCCGTCCCGGTGTTTTGGCATTGTCTTGACCATCCAGGGGCAAGTTCACTTTTGGAGCAGCAAACCGTTCTACGCCCGGCGTTAGCTCTGATGAACCGCTATCGGTGTATTGTGTGCTGGGAGACCGGGAGTTTCACAGCGTTTCTCTTGCCCATTGGCTGCGTTAACAACGGGTCGGATTCGTGCTCCGCTTGCCCAAAAGCACCACGGTCAAGTCCCACTCAGACGCTAAATTTGAGCGACTCGATGAGTTACTCCAATTTCCAGGCATTGCCTGCTTTGAAGTACAGGTGCAGGTGACTCAACAGCAAGGGTTTGGTCGATTCAATCTCGTCACCCGCTGGAAGCGAGTGTATCGCCAATCGAAAGCCAATCAGGTTTGGTATCTGTTGACCAATCTCACTGACATCGAAACTGCCTTTGATAGTTACGCTAAAAGGTTTTCGATTGAACCGATGTTTCGAGACTTCAAAACCGGGGGCTACAACCTCGAACACTGTCGCGCCATTGGACAACGCTTCCACGCTTTAGCTCTGTTGGTAGCGATTGCCTACACGATCGCAACCGAGCAGAGCAACCGCATTCGTCGCAAGTAAAATCCAGCACCATGTGGGACGAGTGGCAGAATCGACTCGACCCCAAAAACGGCATAGTGATTTTTGGATTGGATTGTACGGGCAGGTATGGATTCACTCGATGGATTTGTGGTCGAATTGGGCAGAGCAACTCATGTACCTCAAGCCGCAAAAACGTCGTTTTTTTCTGCAAGGGCTACGGGCGATGCGCTTGATTCAGTCTGCCTTCTAGCTTCTCTGTCACCCCATAAGTCTTGCGACACAACCGATAACCCTGCCGAAGTGCTAAGAATGTGAATCTGATCAGATGCACGATCAGTGATAGGGCTGTATATCAATCGTTATGGATTTGGTCTCTAACTCTAATTAGCAAGCATCAAAAAACGTAAAAACACTATCAGGAATGGATGCATTATTTTTATTCAAAATTTCGTAGTAACCCGCTCACTAAATCAATTCTAGTTATTCTATTAAGTGTTGAAACACACTGGTTTATGCCGCAAAAACTTCAGCAGTAAGAGTGATTAAAGCAATCACCGACCCATAAAGCCAAAATAGGGAAGCAGAAAGCTCAAAAAACAGGGCTGAATCGTTCTCTGCTGGATGTCGGGATTGGGATTCTGAAAGATGCAATCGAGTACAAGTTGCTGGAAGGAAATGGATTCTTGATCCATGCTCCTACACGTGAATTGAAATCGACACAACGCTGTGCAAAATGTTGGCAACTTACGCCTAAAATATTGTCTGACCGATTGCACGTTTGCTCTAATCCTGATTGTGGTCATGTCGAGGATCGGGATGTCAACTCCGCGCAGGTATGCGAGATATAGTATGGGAGGCGGGAACCGTCTTCCTCAGTCGCAGAGTCGCCTAGCTCTACTTCTGCGGAAGCATGAAGCAACTGGGGAGGAAGAAGCGACAGAAACCCCCGCTTCAAGCGAAGCTAAGCGGGACATAGTTCATCCCCTGCGACGATTGGAGGCAGATACAGACATGGCAACTCAGCTTCAGGTAGGATTAGTGGGCTACGGTGTTGCGGGGCGAGTGTTTCATGCACCCGTGATCAATGCTGTTCCCGAACTGAAGCTAACGAAAATTGTGGAACGTCACGGTGAAGCTTCCCGCCAGCGTTATCCGTGGGTCGAAGTCGTTCAGGATATCGATGCCCTATTAAGCGATGCTGCGATCGATTTGGTGGTGATTGCCACGCCTAATTCATCCCACTTTGAGCTGGTAAAACAGGCACTATTAGCAGAAAAGCATGTCGTCGTCGATAAACCCTTCACGCTCACTTCAGCTCAAGCACAGCAGCTGATCCAGCTTGCTCAGCAAACTCAAAAGGTCTTGAGCGTGCATCACAATCGCCGCTGGGACGGAGATTTTCAAACGGTTCAACAGATCGTCAGGCAGGGATATTTAGGGCAACTGGTGGAATATGAAGCGCACTACGATCGCTTTAGAAACACCCTAAAACCCGGAGCATGGCGGGAAGCGTCAGAACCAGGCAGCGGCATTCTCTTTGATCTGGGGTCGCATTTAATCGATCAGGCGCAGGTTTTGTTTGGTCTGCCCCAGGCAATTACGGCAGACGTTCGAGCGCAAAGAGCAGGAGCAAACGTCAATGATTATTTTGAGGTTGGGTTGGACTACGGAAGTGTGAAAGTGACCTTGAAAGCCGGAATGCTGGTGAGAGAACTGGGACCGCATTTCATTTTGCATGGCTCCAAGGGATCGTTTGTGAAATACGGCATGGACCCGCAAGAAGGGGCACTGCGGCGTGGACTCACTCCCACTGAATTGGATTGGGGACAGGAGCCACAAGCGCAGTGGGGGACGTTAAATACTGAGATTCATGGGTTACACTTCTACGGACAAATCGAGACAGTGCCGGGATGCTATCAGGCATTCTATGAAAATATTTATCAGGCAATCGTGCAAGGGGCAGAACTTGCTGTGAAGCCCGAAGAAGCGAGAAATACGATTCGCATGATTGAATTAGCCCTTGCAAGCAGCCGGGAGAAATGTACAAAAGTCTACAAAGACCTGGATGAAAGA
>NZ_JACJOR010000228.1:0-5644 GCF_014695615.1 Leptolyngbya sp. FACHB-711 | reverse complement strand
GTCAGATAGCGCATCCGATCAAGCGTTTGAAGCTGCTTGGCAAACTGTGCGCCGTATGCCCCTAAATGTACGGTTCCCATCTCCGTTCGGAGGACGAGGTTACCCGATTCTTGCCAGTCGATTTCCAAGATTTTGACCGGACTCTGACTCACCTGCTGATAGAGAGATGCCCAGTCGAGCCGCTGCTGATCTTGCTGAATGCCGATTACTTTCAGGGTTGGCAGAGGACGCGACCCGCGCAGAGCCATATATTTTTCGTAGGGAATCACCGTTCCGCGCTCGTCAAGAAATGCGGTTGGCTTCAGTTCTGAGTTGAGTGGATTCGTAGCCGAATCGGTCACTGCATTCGTGGCTGAGCCTGCGGCTGGGTTGATCGCTGAATCGGTGGCAGTGCCGTAGACCATCGCTACCGGATTGCGTTCTTGAATCCGGATCGTGAGGCCGGGAGGAAACAAGCGGCGCGATACAGTCGCTTCAGCAATCGGAGCCTGAGACTCTAGCTGGTGAACGATCGCCTGCGGCTTAAGCGTCAGGAGAAACTGCGGATACTGAAGCGGCAGCAGGGTTCGAATTGTATCAGCCGCAAGCGATTGGTTGCCTTCAATCTTGACCTGAGCCGCACTGCGGAGCATCCAGTCAGGCAGCGAGATGACCCAAACGAGTCCAGCTGTCAGACCTCCCACCATCAGCACTTGCCAGCTTGTCCGCATAACCTGCCAGCGTCGCTGCTTTCGCAGTTTGCGCCGACGGGCAGCGATCTGGGCTGAAGACACAGAATAGATTTGCCTTGTCCCTTGGCGCGTCGTCATTGCTTCAGACCCCCTTTTAAGCTCCACACCTTCAGCCTCACACGTCAGCTCCTTCTCAACACCCTGTTTACTGTTTCGTCAATCAATCTAGCCGCAATATTCTCGATCGAGACTAGAGTGGAGTCCGAAAATAACGGTTTATTGTAGCGAATCTTCACCGAACCTTTACTCATTTCTTCCTGCTTAATCAGAGAAATCTGGTCAGTTCTAGAAGTAGAGTCAAATCAGTCGTTCAGATATTGCCCGATGTGGAAATTCCTCTTCCTGATTTCGCTGGCTTTGCTGTCGCTCCTGTCGTCGATTGGTGTTGCCGCAGCCTACTCGCGTGTCAATGCTCAACCGATCGCTTCGCTGTTCCCCGAAAGGGTAATCGCCTCCCTGGGAGAACTGGAACTGAGCGCCGCAAATCCAGCACTTGTTCAATCGCGGACTGCCCCCACAACTTCTGAACTGTTGCGCCAGAGCTGGACGGCTTATAAGCAGCGATTCATTCAAGCAGATGGGCGCGTGATTGATCGCGAAGCAAACGATCGAACCGTTTCAGAAGGGCAGGCATACGCCATGCTGCGATCGGTGCTGGCCAATGATCCCGAAATGTTTGCGCTAACGCTGCGCTGGGCAGAGCAGAATCTTCAGCGACGAGACGGCAACGAGCTGCGCGATTCCCTCTGGGCATGGAAATGGGGACAAAACGACCAGGGCGAGTGGGGCATTCTGGATGGCAATTTTGCCAGCGATGCCGATATTGATGCAGCTACGGCTCTAATCTTGGCAGCGCGTCGATGGAACCGCCCAGAATATCTCACACTGGCGCAAGCCAAGCTCAAAGACATTTGGAACGATTCCACGATCGTTGTGATGCCCGGTGGGATACGTAGTGGCACAGCTCGCCATCTGCTGCCGGGACCGATCGCCTCTTTTCAACCCCAGCCTAATCAGGTGATCCTCAACCCGTCCTATGCTGCGCCCTATGCGTTTCGGATGTTTGCTCAGGTCGACTCGGAGCGAGATTGGATGAGCCTGGTCAACAGCAGCTATCAGCTTTTAGAAGATTCAGCCGCCCTCTCAGCGGCAAAGCTGCCCAGCGATTGGGTGGTGTTAAACCTGACTACTGGGGCTTTTGAACCTGTGGCGGAAGGGTCTAATCTACGATCAATCTACAGCTTTGATGCCTTTCGTGTTTGGTGGCGCATGGCACTCGATGCCGTCTGGTTTGAGGAACCCCGTGCCAGGGAATATCTGCGGCAGCACTTGAGCCAGCTTCAGCAGCAGTGGAAATCGAACCGCCGAATTCCGGCAAGAATCGATCTGGCAGGCAATCCGATCGTGTCGTACGAAGCAACCAGCCAGTACGCCATGCTTTATCCAGCAATGCGGCTGATTGATCCAGCAATGGCAGATGAAATTCGATCGCAAAAGCTGCTGCCAACTTACCAAAACGGCATCTGGGACAATGACTCTGCCTACTATGTGCAAAATCTTGCCTGGTTTGGGCTATTTCCCAATCGAGAAGTGGCAGCAAGCTGGCTGCACGATCGTTAGCCGACCTGAATTTATCAGCCCTACATTTATCAGCCCTACATGAATCATCAGGAGCCACAGCCGCAGTCAACAGGCGCAGCGGGATCAATTACATTGAGCTTTAGCTCGTACTGAGCGGCTGCCCGGCTGCGAGTCCTGACCTCAATAAAGTAGGTTCCGGGCTGAATATTGCTGTAGAAATTATTGATGCGGCTATTAATGCGGCGAGCGGGGGCGATTGTCAGGGTCTGAGGGCTGCCTTGATAAGACAGAACTTGTCCCTGGCTGTCTAGAACGCTGCCAACCATCGAAGCACTCGATTGATTTCTGAGATTGAGACGCACATTGCTGGTCGTCGTAAGCACAAGCTTAAACAAATCGACATCGTTGCGGCGCGTCGTGTCCACGATTCGTTTTTTCCCCGGAGTCGAAATCACAGTGGCAGTTGCAAGGGTATTTCCACCCTGGTCAGATGCGCGCTGTCGTCTTGCCATTAAGTTAGTTCGATCGATCGTAGCCGCAGTTAGGTTCGACGCCGGAATTCTAGCCGAAGCCGCATCAGGGTGACCAGACGTGAGGGGAGCAAAAGAGAGCCGTTTGTTTGAGAAAAATACCATTTGCCTTACTGAAGTTTAAGCAACAAAACCCATCGCTCTAAACAATAACTCTAAAGCAAGCTCTAAAACATGCTGGCGACTCAGTGAGCAACGGATCTTTGCAGGCTGCCTCAATAGAGATCAAGCCTTTTGCACTTTGTCAGCTCATCAGGAGGATAAACTTCGGCAAGATAGTTTCAAGCAATAAAAATTTGTTGTTCTATATTTTTCCCTGTCAAAACAGTAAAGATGCGATCGATTCAGATTGCTCAATTGTGATTCAACAAAAAATAATATCCGTTGAATAAAGCTTTTAGAGAAGGTTTAGAAATGGCTGAAAAGTTGTACAAAAGGCTACAGAGAATGCTGTTAGCCGTAGATTTATTTCGAGAATCTTAAAGGACACGATCGCCCTTCTATTGCCTGCTCCAGGCTCGGAGGTTCTTTTCTGAGCATTGTTTAAACAAGATGTTTTATAACTATCTTTTGTATTGCTTCCGGACTATTGCTTTTGTACTCGTTGCACAAGGTCAGAGATAAAGTTTGGTGGTAAGTTTCTGCCGCCTTTTTGCGGAATATCCCTTTCTGTAGATTTGCATCAAGCCTAGATAAGTGAGTTTAAGGGTGAGTAGAAACTCCCTGCTGGTTTTAACCTTCTTTAGGGTCATTTTTTATAATTCATTAAGATTTTGAAAGCTAAATGTATGACGGAATCACAGGCTGATAGAGCTGACAGATCTGTATTCGACCGGAAGCTTGACTTCATGCAGCAGCGAACCGAAGAGCTGAGCTACGCAATACAGAACGAGAGTCTGCAGCAGCGCACGCTAATTCTGGAATGCCTGGAAGTATTGCGATCGGCAATGGAAGAACTTCAGGTGGCTCAGGAAGAGCTGCGCCAGCAAAACGACTTCCTGCTGCAAGCGCAGGAAGTCGTCCAGGCAGAACGGCAGCGATATCAAACTCTTTTTGAGTTTACGCCTGCTGCCTATCTGGTGACAGATCTGTACGGCACAGTGCGAGAAGCCAATCAAATTGCGGCATTGCTGCTTCAGATTCCACAACATTTCCTGGTCGGGAAACCGCTCACTGTTTTTGTGCCGTCGCTTCAGCATCGATCGTTTCGTACCTTGCTGAATCAGCTCCCTAGCCTGTTGCAACCTCAGGCATTTGAGCTAGAGCTAGAGACCTGGAAGAAAAACTCCTTTCATGCAGATATTCAGGTTGATGTCGTTCGCAATTCCTGTCAGCAGGTGGTCGCGCTTCGCTGGCTGATTATTGATGCCACTGATCGAAAACAGTCCGAAAAACGGCTGCAAGAAGTGCAAATGCAAAACCTGGAACTCCGGGAAGTCGATCGCCTCAAAGACGAGTTTATGCGGACGGTTTCCCACGAGCTCCGCACGCCGATGACGGCTATCTTGGGGTTTTCTGAACTGCTGCGGCAACGATTTGTCCAGTCCCCCGATCCGCAAACAACGATGATGATCGAGTGCATCACGCGCAATAGCCGACATCTGCTGCAGCTGGTCGAAGAAATCCTCGATTTCTCTAAGCTGCAGGAACAACAGCTTCAGCTCTGCCTAGAAGAGTTTGACCTGACTGAACTGCTGCAAGCAACGACGTCAGAACTCCAATCTCTCGCAGCGCAAAAGAATCTGGCGTTTAACCTGATCCTGCCGTCAGAAAACGTGATGGTGGTAAACGATCGCCTGCGGCTGAGACAAGTAGTGATTAATCTAATTTCTAATGCCATTAAATTCACTCACGAAGGCGGCATTACGATCGAGCTACTGGAACTGCCCGAAGGACGAATTGCAGTTAGTGTGCGCGATACCGGAATTGGCATTGCCCCCGAACACCAGGCGCAAATTTTTCAGGAATTTTGGCAGGTTGATCAAAGTACGTCCCGTTGCTATCAGGGCACAGGGTTGGGGCTATCAATTTCTAAACAGCTGATCACGCTGATGCAGGGCAGCCTATCGGTTGAGAGCGAATCGGGTCAGGGCACCCTGTTTCGGGTTGAAATGCCGTGCTGCATGGCGATCGAGCAATCCCAAACTTCTAAATCTTTTTGCTAAGAGCAAGCTGCTCTCATCACCTGTCTAGACGGTACAGTGTTTTGTGGGAGCGGCACGAAGGGTTAATGCTGCGGTTCATCCTTAAAAACACACTCAAAAACATAAGATTCAAGGGCACAAAAAAGGGGCTTAATGCCCCTTCAAGTGGATGGAAGCGTCTATGGTTTCTGTAACCAAAGCAGGCTGGGAAATAATTATTCGCGGTAGCCAGTGCGGGTGGTTACATCGGGCTCACGGTAGTGAACTGCCTGATCATCACGCTTCTTACCAGCCAAGCCAGCCAGACCCAGCAGGCCCAGCAGACCCAACCAACCCCAGTCAAAGCCATCGTTGGACTCAACATCAGCAGTCGGGGTCGTATCGTTGGTCGTATCCGGAGCGGTGGTGGTGGTCGTCGTGTCCGTGGTGCCTGTCGTTCCTGTCGTACCCGTAGTCGCAGAAGCGATCGTTGCAGGCAGAACGCTGAGGCTCAGAGCCAGTGCGCTAGCACCAATCATTTTAGAAAGTTTCATGATTCGTCTCCTCTTTCAGATTTCTAGTCGTTTTTAGTCAATGATGAAAAGGATTTACCTTTTGGTCGTCCTAATGAATGACGATTATGTTTGGCAAGCCGTTACACCTTCTAACAGTACCGAGA
>NZ_JACJOR010000227.1:0-7975 GCF_014695615.1 Leptolyngbya sp. FACHB-711 | reverse complement strand
CGGCAGCCTGATTGGATTTGGCATCTCCTATTTGACACAGCGGTTTGATCTGCCGCTAGTGGAACAGTCGCTAACACTGGTTTCTGCCTATGGCACTTATTTGATTGTTGATGATCTGGGTGGTTCTGGGGTAATTGGAGTCGTGACGACCGGATTAATTTTAGGCAACTTTGGTTCTCGCATTGGCATGAATCCCCGCACTCGAATTATTGTTAGCGAGTTTTGGGAGTTTCTCGCCTTTTTCGTAAACTCGATTGTTTTTCTACTGATTGGTGATCAGATTCGCTTCGATATCCTGGGACAAAACCTGGGCACGATCGTCATTACCCTCGTTGCGATGATTGTGACACGAGCAATCTCCATCTATGGTTTAAGCGCAATCAGCAATCGCTTCACCCAATCCAAAATTATGCTACCTGAACAAACAGTTTTGCTCTGGGGTGGACTGCGGGGGTCTGTATCGATCGCCCTGGCATTAAGTGTTCCTGTGATTCTGCCTGCTCGAGAAGAAATCATTGCCACAGTGTTTGGGGTCGTGCTATTCACGCTGTTAGTGCAGGGACTCACGGTTCAGCCACTGCTGCAGAAGCTAAATTTATTGGGTGATCAGCCCTTACGTCAGCAGTTCCAGGAAACAGTCGCTCGTTTAGCCGCTATGAAACGGGTTTTGCAGCAGCTAGGTCAGCCAGAAAATCGCCCTGCCATTGAGCCGGAGTTTTACCGTTATCAGGAGGCTCTGATTAATGGCGAAATCGAACGATTGACCGCAGAAATCGATACCTTACAGGACGAAAATCCAGACCTCCGCATCTTTGCAGCAGAACAATTTAAGCAGGAACTGCTGGCGATTGAAGCAGATACTTATGCTGAGTTGGTTCGCACAGGCAGACTCAACCGGGAACTGTCTTCTCTTCTTCAGGAGGATTCATCAGAGGAAGTTTAAAGGGTTACTGAATATAACCTTGATCAGGATCAGAAGTAGATACAGCAAATTCAGAGGGTGTAATTGGTGTACCTCGCTGCCGAGCATAAACCTTGGTGAACGCGGCTGGAACATAGCTGTGTTTCATTGAGCAGTAGAGCGATTCTTCGAGTTGAATAAAGTAGTGTTGTGCAAATTGACAAATCTGCACCCGTTAAGGCATAGAGTCTGTAACGAATAAGGAAATTAAATATTTTCCTTAGAATAAGAGCGTACCCTTAGAAGGTGGAGAAATTGTGCAGAAATTTAGTGAAATCTGTTAGTCCTAAAACTCATCTATCAGTAGCAAGGGATTGAATTTAAACGAAATGAACTGTCATCCTCTCCATTATCAAAAAACATGCCTCTACAATCTTCCCTTAGCTAGAGATCGAATTTCTTAGCAGTACGGGATGGTTAGTAGCAGGAGGGTATTATGCGGCAACTTATCGTTCAGGTTCCACAGGGACACGGCAAGGATGTCCTGAATATTGCCAAAGATCATCAGGGCGTGAATCTGGTTCAGATTGAAGCGAATAGCCTCGATCATGCCCTGGATTTAGTGATTGTGTATATTTCTAACCGCAGAGTTGAAGATTTTCTCAGACAATTGGAAAGTTTGCCGGATGTCCATATTACCCTGCTGCCTTCTGGGGTCATGGCACTCCATCCACCTAGCAATCAAGCTGCAGAACAGGTTACGAATGTTGAGCCTCGTAGTCCGGTGGAAGTTTTTTTGTCGGGATTACAAAGCGTTGGCTCCTGGAAGGGCTTTTTAGGGTATGCTGCCCTGGGAGGCGTGGTAGCCTGGATAGGGCTTTTTACTAATACGATTTATCTTTTAACTGCTGCAATGCTAATCGCACCCTTTGCAGGTCCAGCGATGACTGCTGCGATTGCAACAGCAAGGGGCGATCGAAAACTTTTAGGGCGCAGTCTTGCGAGATACTTTTCTGCCTTGAGCCTGACGATAGCAATCGCTGCGCTCCTCAGCCTTCTATTCGGACAGTCGATCGCCACTTCTCAGATGATTGAACGCAGCCAGGTATCAGTAACGGCTATATTACTACCTCTGGCTGCCGGAGCCGCAGGCGCATTAAATTTGGTGCAGTCGGAGCGCAGCAGCCTGGTGTCTGGAGCCGCAACTGGAATGCTGGTGGCTGCCTCGCTTGCTCCACCTGCCGGGGTTGTGGGAATGGCAGTGGCGATTGGTCGATGGGATTTGGCGACAGGCAGTTTATTCTTATTGCTGCTACAGCTTTGTGGCATTAATCTATCCGCTGCTCTCTTGTTTCGCAGGTTTGGACTCTCTACAAGGGGTGCAAGGTACACTCGTGGCAAAAAACTGGTCTTTCCTATTGCTCTACTTATTACAGCACTGGCATTAATCGGATTATTAGTGTGGCAGCTCGCCAACTCACCGAATTTACAGCGAGCGAGCCTTAGTCAACGAGCCAATGCAGAAGTACACCAGGTAATTGGGCAAGAGCCTTCAGCTCAGCTTGTAGAAGCCAACGTACGGTTTACCCGATCAAGTATTTCGGGACAAAATACATTGCTCACAGTTTTGTATGTGCAGCGATCGCCGGATGCAACTGAATCTGATGCGATAATCCGCGATCGTCTCACCAAGGCAATTCAAGCCCGTTTGACAGAGCAGTATAAAAATATCACTCCCTTAGTAAGCGTGAACGTTCTTGCACCACCCAATCAGAATTGATGACGAGAGGATCAGTTGATGAGCCGTGATACAAATTTGTCCTCAAAACGCGTCTTGGAGCAGGAGCAGAATGAGATTCTGCAACAGATTGAGAATTGGCTGGAAATTCCCATGCTGCTGCTCAGCTTTGTGTGGCTTGTCCTGTTTGTGGTTGAGTTAATTTGGGGACTCTCACCCCTGCTGGACACACTGGGGATTACGATCTGGATTGTCTTTATTCTCAACTTTGGACTGGAACTTTTTCTGGCTCCACGCAAGTTGGCTTACTTGAAACGGAATTGGCTGCTTGCCATTTCGCTCCTGTTGCCTGCTCTACGAGTGTTGCGAGTCGTAAAAGTAGTGCGGGCATTCCAAACAGTTCGTGCTGCCAGAGGACTGCAACTGTTGCGAGTGATGACCCGTGCGAATGGCGGAATGCGAGTATTAGCGGCAAGCTTCAATCGCCGAGGCTTTGGTTATGTAGTGGGATTAACGGCAGTCATTACTCTGATTGGATCCGCTGGAATGTTTGCCTTCGAGCATGAGGTTCCTGAGTCTACTCTAACTGACTACGGAGCTACACTCTGGTGGACAGCAATGGTGATGACCACAATGGGAGCAGATTACTTTCCACAAACGCCAGAGGGACGAATCCTGTGCTTTTTGCTGGCGCTTTATGCCTTTGCGGTTTTTGGCTATGTCACTGCAACCCTCGCCACCTTTTTTGTGGGTCGAGATGCTGAAAATCCAGAAGCAGAGGTGGCAGGAGCAAAGGGAATCGCTGAGCTACAGGCAGAAATTACGGCATTGAGAGGTGAACTTCAAGCTCTATTACATCAGAAGCAGGAAAAATGACGGTTTGAGCTACGATCGTGCCTTTCTCCGCTAGCCACTTTCGATAGAGGTTACTCCAATGACTTCTGGATAACATTAGCGGCGAAGGTGAACGGAAGGCTTTCAAAATGAACATTGAAATTTCTGCTGCTTGGCAAAAGATGCAGGGCATGATTAACGGATTCATTGCCCTAATTCCCAATATCGTGCTGGCAATCGTTGTCTTTGCTATCTTCTTTGTAGTTGCTAGAATGATTCGGCGGCTGGTGGGACGTTTAACCCAGAAGCGTCGTCATGCTCGTAACTTGGGGCTAATTCTAGGACGACTTGCCCAGTGGATTATTCTGCTAGTGGGTTTGTTTGTTTCGCTGTCGATCGTCATTCCCACCCTAAAAGCAGGCGATCTCGTTCAGCTATTGGGAATTAGTGGGGTGGCGATCGGTTTTGCCTTCCGGGACATCCTACAAAACTTTCTGGCGGGAATTCTGATTTTACTCACCGAACCCTTTCAGCTAGACGACCAGATTATCTTCAAGGATTTTGAGGGCACGGTTGAGAATATCCAGACTCGCGCCACGACGATTAGAACCTACGACGGTCGCCGGATTGTAATTCCCAACTCGGAGCTATTTACTAATTCTGTCACCGTCAATACTGCCTTTGAGCATCGTCGGTTAGAGTACGATGTGGGAATTGGGTACAGCGATGATATTGATGAAGCAAAACGGCTAATTTTAGAAGCCATTCATGAAACAGAAGGCATTTTGTCCGATCCTGCACCGGATGCGATCGTTGTAGATTTAGCAGAAAGCACAGTCAATATTCGTGCTCGCTGGTGGGTTAAACCGCCTCGCCGTGCTGATGTGCTGAATTTGCAGGACCGGGCACTTACAGCGATTAAGAATAAACTAGTTGCAAACGGCATTGACCTCCCCTTCCCGACACAGCAAATTCTGTTTCATGACCAAACCGAGGAAACGGATGGCGATCGCTCTCGGCAGCGCGAAGGTTGGCCCGCAGGTAAGCAGGAAGTTCCCAAATCAGGTAGCATCGGTGGTTCACTGCGAAAATTAGCACAAATCCGATCGCACCGCGCTACGACGCGGAGCGCAGCGACAAGTCGATCGCAGCGCGATGGCAACGGTCGTACGACAAATGACGCATGAAAAATACAAAGCTCAGCAAGTTTTGGGATACGCTGCGATCGAGCTACTGGTTTTTACCCACCCTAATTGCAGGAATTGCTTTTGTACTGGCATTGGTGCTGCTCGAGATTGATCGATCGGGAAATGCGCCGAACTGGGGGTGGCTCTATACCGGAGGCCCAGATGGAGCCAGAGCAATGCTTTCAACTATTGCAAGCTCGATGGCAACCGTTGCGGGAACGGCATTTTCGATCACAATCGTTGCCCTACAACTTGCTGCTTCCAACTTTGGCCCCCGCCTGCTGCGAAACTTTATGCAGGACATGGGCAATCAGATCGTTTTAGGAACTTTCCTTGGCACATTTCTCTACTGCCTGCTGGTGCTGCGAAATATTCGCGGAGAGGATTTTAATCAGTTTGTGCCGCAGCTCTCTATTACGGTTGGAATGGTGCTAGCGATCGTCAGCGTGCTGGTTTTGATTTATTTTATTCACCATGCCTCGACCATTATTCAGGTTTCTCAAGTCATTACTGATGTCGGCAGAGAGCTAGATCGGGCCATCGATCGCTTATTTCCAGAACAGCTTGGACACCGCGCACAGCATCAAAGACCTGTCGGAGAAATTCCCAGCGATTTTGAGGCGCGATCGACATTGGTTCGCTCTCAGGACAAGGGATATTTACAAGCTATCGATGATGAGGAACTGATGAAAATTGCTTGTCAAACAGATGGGCTGCTGTGGCTGAAAACGCAACCTGGAAAATACCTGATTTCCGGTAGCCCACTCGTCTCGGTTTACCCGAAAGAACGCTATTCTTCTGCACTATTTAAGAAAATCAATCGAGTCTTTATTTTTGGTAAAGAGCGCACTGAGCAACAGGATATTGCCTTTCCAATCCAACAGCTTGTTGAGATTGCGCTGCGGGCAATTTCTCCAGCGGTGAATGATCCCTTTACGGCGATTCGCTGCATCGATCGATTGGGTGCAGGATTTAGTCAACTGGTTCAACGCGATTTTCCTTCGCCCTACCGCTACGACAAATTCCACAATCTGCGAGTTATTGCTGAACCCGTAAAGCTAGAATACTTGTTTGATTGCGCCTTTAGCCCGATTCGCCAGTATGCTCAATCCGATTCAGCAGTTATGTCGCACCTGTTAGATGCGATCGCTCTTATCGCATCCCATGCGAAAACGCCAGAACAAAAGCGTGCTTTGCGTCATCATGCAGGAATGATTCTACGAGGCAGCCGGCAGGGATTGTCAGAGGAGTGGGATCGACAAATGATAGAAGAACGATATCAAGCTGTCTTAGAGACGCTGGATCAAAGACAATACTAACAATTTGATCACCACCGTCACCAACGATCCAATTCGCTTGTCAATCCCTATAGCAATCCGTAAGGCTTTCGCTCATTGCGAATTTTCAAAGCCATTTGGGAACAGGGACGAGAGCTGGCTCAAAGTTTCTCTCAGTGCAGGTGCAACTTGAACAGAACGCAGATGCAAGTCGCGTTGGGGAAACGGAATTTCGATCTGCCATCGTTGAAATGCTTCAAAAATCAGAAAGTTCAGATCGCTTTTGAGCAGGAATTGGTGATTGGGCGTTTCAGTCCAAACCAGTAATTCAAAGGTGAGAGCACTGTCTCCAAACCCTTGAAATAAAACTCTTGGAGGCGGCGTTTGTAAAACGTCTGGATGGTTTTGCGCTGCTTCCAGTAACGCTGTTTGAACAGTTTTAGGGTCTGCATGGTAAGCCACACCAACCGGGATATGAAGTCGAGAAACGGGATTGCGGTGGCTCCAGTTAATTACTTCTTTCTCCAGAAAGCGTGAATTGGGCACGATGATTGACACATGATCTAGTGTTCTGATTTCGGTACTACGGGCACCAATGCGCTCTACCGTACCCTTGAATTCTCCAACTTCAACAAAGTCTCCCACCTGAATCGGTCGTTCAAACACTAGAACAAGCCCACTGCCAAAGTTTTTCGCAATATCTTGCAATCCAAATCCAATCCCAACACCCAGTGCGCTTGCCAGAATAGTGAGAGAACTTAAATCGAGTCCCCAGAGCTGTAGCACAATAATTGTGGCGATCGTCACCACGCTATACTTCGTCAGCATCGCAATGACTTCCTGCAATCCACGATTAATGCCTGCGCGCTGTAATACACGAGAACGTAGGAGATTGGTAAGCACGCCTGCCAGAATAATGACGCCAAAGAGTAAGGCGCCCAGGATGAGCAGGTCGATGATGGAGTACGCCCGTCTGCCTAAAACCATCACAGGAGCCGTAAAGCTTGAGAGGATCGAACTAATGGCTTGATTACTCCAGCGTCGCGTAGCAGGAAATAACTTCGTAATATACAGAGCAACACCAATCCATAAACTCAATCGCGCTGCACTGAGAAGCAGTTTGAGAAACAACTCCAGTGGAGCATGAACTTCAGAGTCAGTTGCCTGAATCCAACTACGGCGCTGAGCGATCGCCAGCAATCGATGCTTTAACTGTCCCAGAAAATAGTGGAGGACGATTCCACTCCCCACGATGACAGCCACCTGCACTAAGATAAAGGGCAAGCTTAAATTAGGATTGATGGCTGCCTGAGCAGCAGACTGAGCAGCAGCAGGTGAAACCAAGCAACTTAGCGTTAGGGCAAGAAAGCTCAGACGAAAGAATAATGGTCTAATAGGCATGGATCAAAAAATTGCTCAGCAGCACAATCATGCCAGTAAAACCGTTATAGAAATAGCTCCCATGAGCAAATTCAACCCTGGGAATGAACATTAAGACTTGACTGCTGCAACTCATGCGTTACACTGTTTGCGTCCGTCGATTCGCAAGGCAGTACCCTAGATTTCATGTTGAGTGCGCTCACGAGATAGCAAAGCAGCCGTTCGGTTTTTCCGTAAAGTGTTCAAAGCGCAGCACACTCAGGCTCCACGAGTCATTAAGGTGGACAATAACACAGCTTATCCAGTGGTAATGGAAATCCTGACGGATGATGAAGCACTGGCAGCAGAAATTGAGTTGCGGCAAGTGAAATACTTGAATAACGTGGTTGAGCAAGACCACAGAAACATCAAACGAATTACTAAATTAATGATGGGGTTCAAGCCAATCAATAGTGCCAAAAGAACGTTGCAAGGGATTGAGGCAATGAATATGATCAGAAAAGGACAAGTGAAAGGAGTTGGACAAGGGAACAGCGTCTTTCAAGGGCTTTGTTGCATGATTGCTAAAAGAGACAGAGCTAGACTTGAGCCAGCCCTAATTAAGCCTCAACTGCATAGCTATCTGGTTTGCAGAGTTGGATCATGCGGTTGAGTGCCG
>NZ_JACJOR010000226.1:0-3129 GCF_014695615.1 Leptolyngbya sp. FACHB-711 | reverse complement strand
TTTTAAGCTGGCAAGATTCCTATCTTTCCGCCTTGTAATCGTTAGGAAAGCCTTACATTACTGTTCAGAACGGTTCAGACAAAAAATTAGGCAAAAGGCAACTCTGAAAATGCTGCGGATCGAGAACGTCTACAAGCGATTCAAAAATGGCTTCATTGCGCTAGACAATTTGAATCTCCAGATACAGCCCGGAGAGATTGTCAGCCTGATTGGAACGAGCGGCTGCGGTAAAAGCACCTTGCTGCGTCTGATTGCAGGACTAGAGCACCCCACGGCAGGAACAGTTTCGATCGATAATGAACCCATTACTTCTCCTCATCCTGAAGTCGGCATTATCTTTCAGGAACCCCGTTTGATGCCCTGGCTTACGGTTTGGGATAATGTGCGGTTTGGTTTAGAGAAAATGGCTCCTGACCAGCAAACGCAACGGGTCGCCTCAACGCTGGCAAAAGTAGGACTGACCGAATTCGCCCACGCTCTGCCCCGTCAATTATCAGGAGGAATGGCGCAACGTGTGTCGATCGCCCGTGCCCTTGTGACTCAGCCTTCGATTCTGTTACTGGATGAGCCGTTTAGCGCCCTGGATGCTTTTACTCGCATGAAACTTCAGGATCACTTGCTGCAAATCTGGAGTGAAGATCGTCCCACGCTCATTTTCGTGACCCACGATGTTGAAGAAGCTTTGGTCATGAGCGATCGCATTATCGTGATGCGCGGCAATCCTGGACGAGTCCACCGAGAATTTAAGCTCAATTTCCCTCGTCCCCGCAGACGCACGGAGCAAGACCTCCAGGAGTGGAAAGAACGCCTGCTCATTGAGCTTGATCTTTCCCTCGAAGAGCTTCCAACCATTGAACCCCTGAACGATCGCCCCCTGATCAAGGCAAGTTTCTAATCACCCATCGACTCATCTTTCTCCTCCACCCAGCTAATCTCATGCAACTTCTTCCCAAATTCACCTCGATTGACTACCTCGCTCAAGCCAATACTCTTGCCGCTGAGTTTGCTCAAACTGCAATCGAGCGGGACAAGGCGGGTGGAACACCGCTAGCAGAACGCGATCGTCTGCGGAAAAGTGGCTTGCTGAAGCTGATCATTCCTCAGGAGTATGGGGGATTGGGAGAAGGATGGGATACAGTTCTCAAGATCACCCGCAAGTTCGCCGAAGTCGATAGTTCGATCGCCCATGTGTTTTCCTATCATCATCTGAGTGTCGTTTCCCCTCATCTCTTTGGCAGCCTTGAGCAGAGAAAACACTACTATACACTAACGACAAAGAACAATTGGGTTTGGTGCAATGGGTTTAATCCGCTCGATCGCAGAGTGCTCCTAACGCCCGAAGGCAGCCATTTCCGAATCAATGGCACGAAGAGTTTTTGTTCTGGTTCTGTCGATTCTGATTTGATTCCGCTCACCATAGTGCAGGAGGACGTTGAGGGCTTTCGGATTGCGATCGTCCCCACCCAGCGAGAGGGGGTTGTGGTCAATCAGGATTGGGACAATATGGGACAGCGGCAAACAGATAGCGGCAGCATCACGTTTAACAATGTATTCATCGAAGCGGATGAAATTCTTACTCCCGATCCTGCTCGCGCAGTCTTCAGAACTTTTCGCTCCTGTTTAACGCAAATCACTTTCACCAATATCTACTTAGGGATCACGCTCGGTGCTTTTGAAGCAGCAAAGGAATATACACAAACCAGTACCCGTGCCTGGCTGACTTCTGGTGTTGAAAAGGCAACTGATGATCCCTACATCCTTCAACACTACGGGGAAATGTGGATGAACCTGGAAGCAGCAATCTTACTGACCGATCGCGCTACCCAGCTTGTTCAAACCGCTTGGGAGAAACAGGAGAATCTTAGTGCAGTCGAACGGGGAGAATGTGCGATCGCGATTGCAACAGCAAAAGCCTTTGTCACTAAGTTAGGACTGGAGCTTACCAGCAAAATTTTCGATGTGATGGGAACGCGCTCGACTCATTCTCGCTATGGATTCGATCGATATTGGCGCAATCTGCGGACCTTCACCCTGCACGACCCAGTTGATTACAAAGTGAAAGCGATCGGTGACTGGGTATTGAACGATCAATTCCCGACTCCAGACTTTTATTCGTAGCTCTTAACTGACTTGAAGCCAGATACCGTGAAGCAGTTGGGGAAGGAACGACTGGTCGAACAGGTGGAGCCACTTACTGCACAGGTAATTGGCGGCATTCAGGAGCGGGCAGATTGGATGTACAGAAGGCGGTTTCCAAATAAATTGATATTCGCCAATTGCTTTATCCGGCAACTTCTGGGCTAGAGACGTACACCAATCTGTAGCCGCAATCGCAATTCTTCGCTAATTACTCTTTTACTGATTGACTCACCGATCTACTATGCAACTCCTACAAAAAAGAGGATCAAGATTAAGCTGGGAACGGCTTCCCTGGCAGCAGTTTCTTCCCTGGCTTGTGCCGATCGCCCTTCTGGTGATCTGGCAAATTCTTGCTCAGGCAGGACTGATTGCCACTCGCATTTTGCCTGCACCAACACAGGTTTTAGACGCCGCAATTAAGCTCACGGTTAGCGGAGAACTGTTCAAAAACGTCCAGATTAGCACCTGGCGAGCGTTAGTTGGGTTTGCAATCGGCGGGGGCATCGGCTTATTCCTCGGCGTTCTCAACGGCGTTTCTAAACTTGCCGAAAGTTTTACCGATAGCTCAGTGCAGATGATTCGTAATATTCCGCACCTGGCGATGATTCCGTTGGTTATTCTCTGGTTTGGCATTGGCGACCCGGCACGAATATTTCTAGTCGCAATCGGCGTTCTCTTTCCTGTCTATATCAATACCTTTCACGGCATTCGATCGATCGATCCTGGTTTAGTTGAAATGGGAAAGGTTTATGGACTCCGATCGTGGGAACTGTTCTGGAAAATTATCCTGCCCGGTGCGTTACCAGGAGTGCTAGTGGGAGTGCGATATGCGTTGGGCTTAATGTGGCTGACGCTGATTGTAGCAGAGACGATCGCGGCGAATTCAGGCATCGGCTACATGGCAATGAATGCCAGAGAGTTTATGCAGACGGACATTGTGGTGCTGAGTATTTTGCTGTACGCGCTGCTGGGTAAACTGGCGGATTCGAT
>NZ_JACJOR010000225.1:0-13485 GCF_014695615.1 Leptolyngbya sp. FACHB-711 | reverse complement strand
AAAAGGTCATTAAAACGAGAATAGAACGAGGATCGATTTTTAAGCCTTAGGCTGGGTTTACAACCATTAATTTTGCAATCAAAATTGTTTAGATTTTCAAAGCGAGAAGCACACAGGAGAAGATAATGCCGATTTTTATTCGTGATGACTTGGTTTATGTGCTGCTGCAAAAGATCGATGAAAGCGATCAAGGCCCGGGTCCAGACCCAGTAAAGATTACTGAAACGGATTTGGCCGGAATGGAAGTGACTCCGGTTGAGCTTCTCGGACATTTAGATTTCCTGAACCAAGAGCAGTATATCAACGCTGAGTTTAGCGGCAATGCCTACGGCAATCAGGAAGACGTGCCGGATGCCGTGAACCCGAAGGAATTTGACTTTCGGATTGCGGGTACCTTCGGTTCGTCCGATGGTCCTTTGCCTCACCTGATCGAATTTGAGAAGGCAGAGCTGACCCAGAAGGGACGCAAAATGCTGGAAGAAATGAAGGCAAAACCGCCCAAAGCGATCGAGAAAGGTCCGAGCGTGCCGATCCTCGATAAGGATAAGCCGTTCCTGGAAAAGGTGATGGTTAAAGGCAGTCTGCCAGATTTGTTCGATGCCCGCGACCTGACCGAAGTGGTCTTCCGCGTCATGCGCGATCTGTTGACCAAAGAAGCTGCCGATCGCGTTGAATCTGAACTGCACGAAGAGGTTCTGCCAACCGACAACAAGGCTCTGAAAATGGAAATTAGCGATTTATGGCATGACACCAATCCGCTGGTTGCCTTTATCAGTCGTTTTCGTCCGCCGCTGCATGACAATGCCGGATTTTTGCTGAAGATCGACGACGATCGCTTCTTGTTCCGCGTGGCAAATGAGGGAGGCTTACCGCCAACCACCGATCGAGAAACGGTCGTTAAAGCGGTCTTCTCAGCTACTAAGGACGAGCTATCGCCAGAACGAATTCAGGAAGTGGCTGAAGCTCTGCCAGGCGTAGTTCGCAAACTCTGGGAAGAAGCATAACCACAGCCTGTTTGATTTCCCCTACCCTAGACTCTCTCCTAACAAATCAGCAATAGATTTCGATCGTCATAATCCGGTAAAAAACGGGTTTCATCGAATCTATTGCTATTTTTTTGTTAATTATTTCGATTAGCACAATTTGTCGTTATTGCTTTGCATTTCCCTACTTCGATCGGTTCAGCATTTGCCCGTCTACTGGTGATCGTGCTTACAATCCAGGCTTGAGTAGGCGGGTCTTTCTCACCTGGGGGAGATGAAAATTTCCCCAATCAAAGAGATTCTTACTCTATTAGGAATATTCATTTTTGCTGTGCTGCGATCGCCCTCACGTGGAACTGCTCCGCATCGTCAGCCTCGCGCAAGCTCTTTGCGTGAATTTGTTTTGTATTAGAAGGAAACGGACATGGTTCATTCGTTCACAGTTATGGAGTCTTGGGGAAGGCTGTCCTGGATTGCACAAGTTCCCGTCGATCCAAACCTGGCTCGCCCCGAACAAACCTCGGTTCTGTTTTCAGGACCGCAGTTTTTCGTTGCTTTGATTTCTGGAATCCTGCTGGCATTTGCGATTCAGCTGGTGCTAACCAACCTTTCGGTCGCAGCAGGCATTTCAATTTTGGGTCGCTCAACCGATCCTGATCATCAATCGAGTCGATCGAGCCATCACGATGATGACCATGATTCTGGCGTTGGCTCCACAATTCGCAAGATCGGGTTTGGCGTCGGTCTCTGGACGCTGATCAGCGTAAGTTTAGCTCTGTTTATTGCCTGTTATCTGGCAGTGCAGCTCAGTCTGCTGACCAGCTCTGGGCTGGGGGCGATCGTCGGTTTGGTGATCTGGGCGGCTTACTTTTCGCTGCTGGTCTGGTTTAGCTCGACGACCGTTGGCTCGATGGTGGGTTCGGTCGTGCAGGCAGCCACTTCCGGTTTCCAGTCAGTTTTCAACACGGCAACGGCAGCGATCGGCGGACAAATGGCAAAGCGGCAGGCAGTTTCGACCGCAGAAGCAGTGGCATCAGCCGTTCGCAATGAGATTGGCAGTGCGATCGACCCTTCGCAGATCCGCCAGTCGATCGAAGACTACGTGCACCGACTCAACCTGCCTAATTACGACCTGACTAAGGTACGACGTGATTTTGAAAGTTTGCTGGATGATCCAGAAGTTCAGGCGTTGGCAGACAACAACCGCCTGAGCCAGATCGATCGCCAAACATTTGTTGATCTGGTCAGCCGTCGCACCGACTTCTCACCGCAGGAAGTGAATCGATTTGCGGATCTGCTGGAAGGGACTTGGCGGCAAACGCTGGGCAAGCGTCAGCGGCGCGATCAAATGTCCGAACTGACCAACTATCTGCAAAGCACGCAGCCCGGACAGCTTCAAATCGACGAACTGAACCGCAAGATCGATCGCCTTGCGGATGAACTGCGTCAGGCGCAAACCAACAATACGACCTTGGCAGCCAATGTTACAAATGCGGTGAATGCCGCGAGTAGTGCAGCAAGTAGCGCAGCGGATGCCGCAAACAATGCAGCCAGTACAGCCGGTACTGCAAGCACAGGTAGCAATGCGGGTGCAAGCCAGGGCATGATGCAGCAGACCGCAATGACAGGTCTGAATACGCTGATTGGCCTGGTGATGGGGCGCACCGATCTGTCTGACATTAACGTGAGCCAAATTGTCGATCGCCTTAAATCTGCTTCAGGAACCGTTTCGGAGCAAACTAGCAAAGCGGTGTCGCAGGTGAAAGGCGACAATCAGCCATCTCCGATTCGCACCGATGTGGAACACTATCTGCTGAATACCTATTCCTGGCAGATGACTCCCGAACGGCTCGATCGCGAATTCCGCGAAGTGCTGTATGATCCGGCAGCCGACCCCGACGCTGTGATCGATCAGGTTTCGCGTCTGAATCGTGCCCTGTTTGTGCAGCTACTTTCGTCGCGGGGTGTGTTTACGCCGTCTCGGGTTGAAGAAATCGCTGACCAGCTTGAGCGCATTCGGCAGGAAGTGATTACCACGGCTAGAGCCGAAAAAGAGCGCGAGGTGACGACTGATTTGCAGCAGCGGATCGAAATTTATCTCACGCTGACGCCCAAGGAGCAGTTGTTCTCAAACAGCACTCTGCCCGCGTTCTATGCGATTCTGCACAATGCGGAAGCAGAGTACGAAACCACTTCAGTGCGTCTGGCTCCCTTTAGCCGTGATGCCCTGCGCCAAATGCTGATGCAGCGTCAGGATCTCACGCCCGAGGAAACAGAAACGATTCTAAACGCGCTGGAAGCCACTCGCAATCAGGCGTTAGAAGAATCTCGATCGCTCGATCAGCAGGCAAAAGAGCGACTCACCACGCTGCGCGATCGCTTTGCGAACTATCTCAGCAGCACAGGCAAAGCCGAACTTAGCCCTGAAGGGATTCAGCGCGATTTGCAGCTTTTGCTGAACGACCCGCAGACGGGCATTTCTTCCTTGCGGAATCGGCTAGGTCACTTCGATCGCGATACCGTCGTACAGCTTTTGCGCCAGCGTCAAGATTTGACCGACGACGAAGCCAATCGGATTGTGGGTCAGGTTGAGTCCAATTGGAATTCGGTCGTTCACGCACCGCAAACCGCAGTGGATACGGTGAAAGATCGCACCAATCAAACGCTCGAAACCCTGGCTCAATATCTGCGGAACACCAACAAAGAAGCCCTCAATCCCGAAGGGATTCAGCGCGATCTGCAAACTCTGCTGAACGATCCGAAGGAAGGATCGCTCGCCCTACGCCGCAGACTTGCCAGCATCGATCGCGATACGCTGGTGCAGTTGCTCAGTCAGCGTCAGGATCTCAGCTCCGATCAGGTGAACCGGACTATCGATCAGGTGCAAAACTCGATCGCCCAGATTCGCCGCAGCCCCCGCCGTCTCGCGCTGAGAACGCAGCAGCAGGTAATGGGCTTTGAGTCGATGCTGGAAGACTACCTGCGGAATACCAACAAGGAAGAGCTGAATCCTGAAGGCATCAAGCGCGATCTGCAAACCCTGCTGAACGATCCGAGAGCCGGAATGTACCAGTTGGGCGATCGCCTGTCTCGCTTTGATCGATCGACGCTGATTGCGCTGATGTCTCAACGTCAAGACATCTCCCGTGAAGAAGCCGAGCGAATTGTTGATCAGGTCAACTCGACCCTAATGCAGTTCCTCGATCAGATTCGACAGGTGCAGTACCGCATTCAGTCGGTGATCGACAACATCCTCGATCGGATTCGCAGCTACCTCAACTCGCTCGATCGCCCCGAACTCAACTACGAAGGCATCAAGCGCGACGTGCTGCAACTGTTTGACGATCCGCAGGCTGGCTTTGACGCCCTTCGCGATCGTCTAAGCCATTTCGATCGCGGCACGATGATGGCAATCCTGGGGTCACGCGCCGACATTCCCAACGAGTACGCCCACCGCATTGTGGATCAAATCGAATCGGCACGGGTGGGTGTTCTGCAACGGGCAGAGCGGGTACAAATGGAAGCGCAGCGTCGTGTTGAAACCGTTAAATATCAGGCGCAGCGTCAGCTTGACGAAACTCGCAAAGCAGCGGCAACGGCTGCTTGGTGGCTATTCTTTACCGCGGTCGTGTCCGCAGTAACGGCGGCAATTGGCGGTTCGATCGCAGCAAGCTAAACATTCAGGACTAACCTGAAACCGAAGGGCATGGCACGGCTATGCCCTTTTGTATGAGCTTATTCAATTTCAATGAAGTCAGTAGTTCAATTTCGAGAGATTGCAATGATTTCCAACTTAGTAGAAGACGGCTGGCAAATTATCTACCACCGTGCCCATGCCCTTTTAGCCGCCCAACTTGCCGGACACTGGGAGCGATCGAATGCCCCGATTCGACTCTATGAAACGATCGCCGCAATTTCTCACCACGACGATCTGGAGAAAGAATGGGACGGCAACGAACTCACCCCCGCAGGCGCACCGCTGGACTTCACGCTGGCTCACATCCCGGATAAAGAGTCGATCGCCAGTATGCGGGGTCAAATCACCAGTGCCCGCTATCGAGGACGCTTCGTGACGCTGCTAACTTCAAAACACCTGACCTTTCTAAGTCAGACTCAGTGGGGAGCTTCTCCCGAATGGGATGAGTTTTTGAACGAGCAAATCGAACTGCAAACTCGCTATCAAAAAGAATTGGGCATCAGCAAAGACGAAGCAGAACGGGCCTATCAGTTTATGCGCTGGTGCGATCGGCTCTCCCTGATTCTGGTACAGCAAAAAATTCCTGATATGGAACGCGCCCTGGAAATTACAAGTGGCATCGATGACATTCGCTATGATGTGCGTCAGCTCAAAGACGGCAAACTAACGGTCGAACCCTGGTGTTTTGAAGAAGACGAATTCACGGTGAATGTGGAAGCTTGCCATGTGAAACAGCTTCAATTTAAGAACAATCAGGAATTAGTGCAAGTCCTTCAGTCCGCTCCAATCGACATCTTGGAATGGACGTTTACCAAGGTGGACTAGAGCGATCGCAAATCATCAACCTATCGCTATTCACCTATCTCAACTTAACCTACAGCGTTTTTCATTTATGTAAGGTACGGGGGTATGTAAGGTACGGGGGTGGGGGGGCTTTCTCGCCGTACAGAGTTCTGCCCCTGCACTCCATTTTTTATACTTCAATCGCCTGCACAAGGCTGGATCTAATTCAGGAGTATCTCAAGCCTTTAACATGAGAGGAGGTTTGAACAAGGTGCGATCGTTCTCCGAACCGCCTCTCAGCCGATCAATTCTATATGGACCATGACCTATATCCTCAAAAACCCGTCGATCGTTTGGAATTTGCTGCTGGAGCATCTGGCGATGACGGGTGTAACGCTAATTCTGGCAATCCTGGTTGCAGTGCCGATCGTGCTGCTGATCACGCGACTGCCCTGGCTTAGGGTTCCGGTTCTAGGTGGGTTAGGGCTGCTCTACACGATTCCCAGTCTGGCTCTGATCATTTTGCTGGTTCCGTTTTTAGGACTGAATGCGCGATCGGTGATTGCGGCAATGGTGATCTATAGTCAGGTAATTCTGGTGCGAAGTCTTACGATTGGGCTTCAGGCAATTCCGCCACAGGTGATGGAGGCGGCGCGGGCAATGGGAATGAATGCCTGGCAGCGATGGTGGCGCGTGCAGGTTCCGCTGGTGCTGCCCATGTTTCTTGCCGGGGTACGGTTGGCGGCGATCGTGGTGATTGCCATTGCAACAATCGGCGCGAAGTTTGGGGCAGGCGGACTAGGAACGCTTTTATTTGAAGGCATCGCTCAAACCGGACGCTACGACAAAATCTGGGCAGGGTCGATCGCGGTGGCAGCCCTGGCTTGGTCAGTGAATGGTGTGCTGCTGGGGCTGGAACAATTCACCAGTCCTGCTCGGCGAATGCAGCGATCGCAGCCGTCTGGGTTGGGTCTGCTGTTTGCAATGCGACGCAGATCTTCCCTCTAAAGCCCTTCCCCCTAGAGACCCTCAATCCTACTGACCTATGGCGCGACTTTTGGAGTCGCCGAACGTGCAAATACTCGTCATGAAATTGACCTTGCTCAATCCACGAATGCTCGATCGATCGCGATCGCTCCCGAAATGAATCCAGATATTGATTCAGGAACAGAGCAAGAGCAGCGCACTCCAAAAGGAGGTGTGATTGGCTGGCTAAAATGGCTGATTGGACATCGCATCCTTGCAGCGTCTAAATTAGAACTAGTCTGATTCCCAGATTCGAGGGAAATATCAGGGAAAATCTTGTATTTGATAACCGACTTCGCAGACCACAAACGCTCGATCGGGATTCAATTTGGATGAAGTCGCAAGGGGAAGAACCTATGGAACGGAAAGGATTGGTTCTGTGGTTGACTGGACTCAGCGCAGCAGGTAAAACAACCCTGTCAAAGGGGTTAGAGCGTGAGCTAAAGCGTCGTGCCTGCCCGGTCGAAGTTCTGGATGGTGATATCGTCAGAACCAATCTTTCCAAAGGATTGGGCTACAGCCGCGAAGACCGCACCACGAATATGCGGCGGATTGGCTTTGTGGCAAATCTGCTCAGCCGGAACGGGGTGATTGCGATCGTAGCAACCATCAGTCCCTATCGCGATGCCCGTGAAGAAATGCGGCAATCGATCGAAGATTTCATCGAAGTTTATGTCAATGCGCCGATCGAAGTTTGCGAATTGAGGGATGCTAAAGGGCTATACGCAATGGCGCGGGCAGGCGAACTGCTAGCCTTTACCGGAATAGACGATCCCTATGAGGAGCCGACCAATCCTGATATCGTTTGCTATACCGATCGGGAAACGCCGGAAGAGAGCATTGCGAAAGTTTTAGAAGAGTTGGAGCGGCGAGAGTATATTCCGCCGAAGCCCCAGGTTGAATTTTTTATTTAGCAGAATCTGAGCGGGATTTAATTTCCTGCTGCTTTGTCCCCCCTGTCGTCTGCGTTGCTTTAAAATTGCCTGTGTTGAATCGCGGGGAACTTATGGCAGATCCAATTCCGGTAGTGGTGAATGGTGCAGCAGGCAAGATGGGGCGGGAAGTGGTGAAAGCGATCGCCGGAGCGAATGATATGACGCTGGTGGGCGCGATCGATCGCAATCCAGAAATTCAGGGGGAGGATATTGGCGAAATTGTCGGCTGTGGTGCGCTAGAAATTCCGGTGCTGAATGATCTGGAAGCAACGCTGGCAATGGCAGCACAGGAAAAGCAGCTTGCGGTGATGGTGGACTTTACCCACCCCGATTCGGTGTATGACAACGTGCGGGCAGCGGTCGCTTACGGGGTGCGTCCGGTAATTGGCACAACCGGGCTGAGCGAGGAGCAGATTGAAGAACTGAGCGAGTTTGCCGATAAAGCCAGTACAGGCTGTTTGATTATTCCGAATTTTTCGATCGGGGTGGTGCTGCTTCAGCAGGCGGCAATTCAGGCATCGCAGTATTTCGACCACGTTGAAATTATTGAGCTGCACCACAACCAAAAAGCCGATGCGCCCAGTGGAACCGCGATTCAGACGGCTCAGCTTTTAGAAGAATTTGGTAAGCCCTTTAACCCACCCAGCGTTCAGGAAACCGAAAAGCTCCCTGGAGCAAGAGGATCAGAAACCGAGTCCGGCATCAGGATTCACAGCGTTCGCCTGCCAGGACTAATCGCTCACCAGGAAGTGATTTTTGGTGCACCAGGGCAAATTTATACGCTCCGGCATGATACGAGCGATCGGGCTTGCTATATGCCGGGTGTGCTGCTGTCAATCCGCAAGGTAATTCAGCTTAAGCAGTTGGTGTATGGACTGGAGAAGATTTTGTAACGGTTAGGCAAAATAATCTACCGTCGTTAACACACCTGCTCCGCTGTTTCCGGGATTGAACCGGATGCCTGTCACATCGATAACCAGGTCGCGGTTTGCGCTGTAGCCCTTGACCGTATCATTGACCGACAGATAGGTATTGCCGCGCCAGTTAAAAAAGACCGCCTCATTTCCATGGAGCTTTTGACCCTGGCTGCGCTGATTCTTGTCTTTATAGGCGTTGCGGCTGGCTTGCTCCAAGGTTTTTCCTCTGACTCGTCCGGCGTTAAATAGCCCTCTGAGACGATCGCTCGATCGCAGATTATTGTCAAAGTCCAGCTCAAAGCGATCGCCTTTCTCAGCATTAAACTTCCGCACCCGATCGGGAGCATTTGCCAGCGAGGTGGTCAGGGCTGCGGCGGGACTGCTACCCGCGAAGATAATACGATCGGCTCCTGAGCCGCCAGAAAGTGTATCCTGACCGTTGCCGCCAATCAGAATGTCATTGCCCGAACCGCCAAGCAGCACATCGTCGTCCAAGCCCCCGTCGAGGCGATCGTTATCTTTGCCCCCGTCAAGGCGATCGTCACAGTCTAAGCCGACCAGCGTATCGTTGCCGCCCCGTCCGCTCAGAATGTCGCTGTTTTCTGTGCCTTCCAGAAGGTCTGCATCTTTGGTGCCGCGCCGCGTGATGCCCGGATCACAAATCTTGACTGTCACCAGATTCGTCCACCGCTCTGCCACGTTTGCCTGCAGCGGATTGCCTGCCCGATCGCTGATACCCGTATCGCCTGCGGTGAGGCTGAGCCGATAGTCGCCCTGCCCGTTGGTTAGCTTTCGCAGGTTGCCTAAGGTCCAGGTGATGCCGTCTGCACTATTCAGTGTGGCTCTAGAGAGATTCACCGGATTGCCGTCTTTGGTGAGCCGCAAATCGTTGATGTCCAGCCCAGCGACCGCTTCATTAAATTGCAGCGTAATAGCGTTGACCTGTTCGCGGCGGGTTTGGGGGGTGACGGGCACAATGGTTGGAACAGGAGCCGTGCGATCGATCGTGTAAACTTCTCCGGTGAAATTGCCGTTTCCGATTCCTGCCGCACCCAGGTTGACTCCCAGCGTGTTGATAATCGAGTCATTGTCGATCAGGTTTAAGCCGATCGTGCCGTCGCTGTTGCCCGCATTCACCGCAACCGTGTAGAAGCTGTCGTTAACTCGCGTGACCGACGCAATGCTGGCTCCAGTCACGCCTGTAGTAGCAAGGCTAAAGTCAGTGGCATCCACTCTCGAAACCGCATCGTTGAAAATGACCGCAAAGTTGACGCTGGTAGCGTTCAGCGGATTGCTTTCCAGACGAGTGATCGAGGCAACGCGGGGAGGCGTTTTGTTCACACTATAGGAACCGCCGAGGAAATTTCCGTTTCCTGCCCCTGCTCCACCCAGCGGTACGTCGATGTTATTGCGGATCAGGTCGGTGTCGATCAAATTAAGCTGCAAATTGCCGCTGCTGCTGCCCGTATTCACGCTGACCGTGTAGCTCTTGCCGCTGCCGTTCACCCCCGTAATCTGAGCATCAGGAATTCCCTGAAGGGCAAAACTACGCTGATCAACACCCTGCACATCCTGGGTAAATGAAACGGCGTAATTGACAGTGGCGGCTGCAGTGGGGCTGGGGTTAATCGGCGTAATTGATGAAACGATCGGCGCACTCTTGATCAAGGTGTAAACCTGTCCGGTGAAGTTGCCGTTATCGTTTCCGGCAGTGCCCAATGCCACTCCTAGCCCGTTACGAATCGAGTCGTCGTCTTTCAGGTTTAGTCCCAGGCTGCCATCGCCGCTGCCCGTGTTGACCGTAACGCGATAGGTTACCGGATTGAGTTCCACCAGGTCTGTAATCTGAGCATTGCTCACGCCTCCGGTCGTCGCCAGGACAAAATCACCCTTATCGACCCCAGTGACGGGTTGAGTAAAGTTGACTGTGAAATCAACGCGATCGGCATTGGTGGGGTTGGGGGTTTCTACGGTAATTCCTGAAGCCAGGGGCGGCGTTTTGTCGATCGAGTAGGTTTGGCTATTGGTGAAATTGCCGTTATTGGCTCCTGTGCCGCCTAGCTTCACGTTCAGATTATTCTGAATCGAGTCATTGTCAATCAGGTTTAAGCCCAGCGTGCCGTTCCCAGTTCCCGTATTTAGGGTGACGTTATAAGTGTCTGCGCTGATCGGGGTAATGCCTGTAATGGTTGCTCCGGTAATGCCCACGGCAGCAGGCTGAAAATCATCGATCGTCACCCCGCTCACGCCTGTGGAAAACACCACGCGATAGGCAACCTGGTCTGCCGCAGTTAGGTTTTGAGCATCGAGCCGATTAATCGACAAAACACCTGGAGGGGTGCGATCGATCTGGTAGGCTGCGCCGGATGTGTTGCCGTTGTTGATTCCCGTGCCACCCAATGGAACAACAATATTTCCTCTATTAGTGGAAATTGTGCTGGTAATCGAGTCGTTATCGCGCAGCCGCAACCCAATGGTTCCGGTGAGGCTGGTTCCTGTTTCGATCGAGACTGTGTAGGTTTTGCCTGACCCGGTAATATTTGGCACGAGCGCCGCATCGCTGATCGAGCCAGGAGTCAGCTCAAAATCGGTCGCATCTACCCCCGTGATCGGGCCATCACTGTCAAAGGTCACGGTGTAGTCCACTACATTGGCAGCCGTAAGCGGAGCAGCAGACCGGGCGATCGTCGCTCTGGGCACATTCACTTTCACCACAGACCCGACAACCGTATCGCCGTTGTAAGCCGGATCGCCCTCTGTAATTACTGTTACACCGTTGTTAACAAACAGTGCCCTAGCAGCTCCAGTCCCAGAAGCTCCTACGGTTGCGCCCGTGCCGCCGCTTCCGCCCGAAACTGCGTTGCCATTAAATGTCACACTAGCTAAGCGCAGTGAACCACCCTGAATCGAAATGGCTCCGCCTCGCGCATCTCCTCCTTTTCCGCCCGTTTCACCGGGAGCATTGCCACCCGTGCCGCCGATTGCGCTGTTGTTTTGAAACCCGACGCGAACTAGCGTAACGTTGCCACCGATGATCAAGAGTCCGCCGCCCTCTCCTAGTCCTCCGGTTTGTCCGGGCAGGGTTGCGTCTGCTCCTTTTGCAGTGCCCCCATCAAGCGTCAGGTTTTCAATCAGAACTGTCCCGCTCTCAACGGTAAAAATACGATGGTCCTGGCCGTTGAGGGTTTTGTTGTTGCCCAGGATGCGAATGTTCGATTTGATATTTGGCAAAGCACCGATGATATCAAAGTCGTTCGTGATGTTGATGACATCATCGCCTGCGGTGCTATTTGCATCGTCGATCGCATCCATCAGATCGTCGTAGCTGCCCACATTAAAGGTTGCGAGCTTCTGGCTGTAGGCTTCGAGTGCTTGGGGTGAGAAGGCGATCGGCGTCGTAACTTCTCCGGTTGTGGCTTCTAGCGTCCAGTCTCCGCCCAGTGCGGCACTGCCTGTCACATTAGTTGAGGCGGCAATATCTATCCCGGTGAGCTGGCTTAACTCAGTCAGGAACGATCGCCCCACGGTTCCCGCCGCTACATCACAGCCCCACAGCAGCAGATCCGCACCCGGACGAAAAGAAGCTGACCATTGCCGAAGCAGGAGCGCATATTGACCGAGCGTTGACCCACTGAGATGTGCCGAACCCAATTGCACCGCACCCTCGCTGCCGTGAGACACAATTTGTAGGCTGAGCAGATCGCGCCGCGCCGCTAAAAGCTGCGTAATTTGAGCAATGCCATCCTGGGACGGATCGAGCAAAACAACCTCTGCATCTGACCCAATTCCTTGCAGCAGGGTTTGATAGTCTGCAACGGCGGGGTCAACAACAATGAGCGTCGATCGAATTTCAGTCATGGGTAAATGCGGTCAGAAGTGGGAGCAGCAAAAAGCGAAACTTGTAACGTTTGAGAAATTAACTTTGTAAATCTTTTAGAAGTTGCTTAAATACCGAAACTGGAAGGCGGGTAGAGACAGACCATCCTCAGAAATCTAGGGGAAATATACCCATAGCTGGATAGTTATCTTGCAAGCAGCAGCAATTTTTTTGATAAATACTGATGCATGAAACGGAAATCTTGCTGAATTTAGTTTTAGAAATAGGCAATTAGGCTGTCTGAAGAATTACTTGAACAATTACTTAAGTAGAATGCCCGTGCCAGCGATAAAACTCGCAGGGCTGAAACAATGCTGGTTTTAGATTTGGGCTTTAGATTCAACCGCGCTCAATGCGCCAAAAAGGCTACTTTACAGCGCGCATCCTACCCCAGTTCGGGAACCCGTACTCCAAAAGGGGGGTGTCAATCGGTTGCAATTGTCTGTCTCGTTCCGCTAAATTAGCACTCAGGGGTTGAGAGTGCTAAACCTTAAACTCTCGCTCAAGAAATTACTTGACAAACTGAAGCAGATTGCAAGGCTGTTTATTTTCCAAGCTATGCACTGGTTCTGCCAAGGAACCGGATTTCTGCTGAGCAATGCTACACACCTACTCTGATATTTGGAGAATTCTTGATATGGCAGCAGTATCTCTGAGCGTTAGTACCGTCAAGCCATTGGGCGATCGTGTGTTTGTGAAGGTCAGCGCATCTGAAGAGAAGACCGCTGGTGGAATTTATCTGCCCGATACGGCAAAAGAAAAGCCCCAGGTGGGTGAAATTGCCGCTGTGGGTCCTGGAAAGCGCGGCGAAGATGGCAACCGCCAAGAGCCGGAAGTCAAAGTTGGTGACAAAGTGCTGTACTCCAAGTACGCCGGAACCGACATCAAACTCGGCACCGAAGAGTATGTACTTTTGTCTGAAAAAGACATTCTGGCGATCGTTTCCTAGTTTCTGAACGATTACGCTCCACTGTTTTCTGAATTTGCTTGCTGAATTTGCTGATTTGTATTTACTGGACTTAAGTTGGTTTAACTATGGCTAAGCGCATCATTTACAACGAAAATGCTCGTCGTGCCTTGGAAAAAGGCATGGACATCCTGGCTGAAGCAGTTGCAGTCACCCTCGGTCCCAAAGGTCGGAACGTGGTGCTGGAGAAGAAGTTTGGCGCACCGCAGATCGTCAATGACGGGGTGACGATCGCTAAAGAAATCGAACTGGAAGATCACGTTGAGAACACGGGCGTTTCGCTGATTCGTCAGGCAGCTT